>NZ_JBALSN010000001.1:0-22890 GCF_036966985.1 Neobacillus drentensis
TGATAATCACTGGTAGTTCGAATAAAAATCCAAATGGCAGCGTCATATGAATTAAAAACATAAAGTACTTTTCTGTTGTAAAGAAGGTCATGAACATTTCCTCTGACATCGAGAGGAGGAATTGAAATACTGTTGGAAAAATGACAAAATAGCCGAAGCAAATTCCAATAATAAATAGAAGGAATAGGGCTGGAATATAAGCCAGTGTTACTTTACGTTCCGATTCCTTCAATGCAGGACGGACAAACAGCCAAGTCTGATAGGCGGCCATTGGAATGGTTCCTGCAATCGCAGCGACACTTGATAGGATCATATAGACCCATAAGATGTCGCTCGGTCCTAATATGGCCAGTTTCACTTCTAAGTCCTTCACTAGCCACTGATATATGTCCTGTACATAGATAAAGGATACAATGAAGAAGAGGATAAAAGTTCCTAGTACAAATATGAGACGTTTACGTAACTCTTCAAAATGACCAATAAGAGCCATATCGTGGTTTTTCATCGGGTCCTCCTTATGAAAAAGAAGATGCAAGCCTCCTTACATCCTCCTAAAATATGATTTGGATTAAATTGCCTTCTCCTCTTTTTTGTGCTGTGTTTTTACGGGCTCATCATCGGAAACTAAATCTCTCGTAGATTTTTTGAATTCCCTTAATGTTGAGCCAACTGCTCGGCCTAATTCCGGTAATTTTGAAGGGCCGAAAATGATTAAGGCGATGACAAGAATAAGAATCAAACCAGGAATTCCAATATTTTGTAGCATTTAAAATTTCCTCCTCTTATATGTTTTCCTTTGTTGGCTGTAAAGTGCTTAGTGGATTTTCCTCTCCACCTATGATTATAGGTTACTACCATGACTATGTTAATTAAGGGAGTGTAAAGAATTGTAAATAAATGATTAATTCTGACTTTACAAATAGTGGAAAATAAATACCTGAAAAGGACATGCTAAGTAAATGGTTGGAATGGGAAATCTAGCACCGTGAGATAGTAAAATATGGGGGGAATTTAAAGATGAAAAAACAATTAATGGTAATGTTAGAAGCACGGAAAGATGAAATGATTCAAATTCGCCGTTATCTGCATGAAAATCCGGAGTTATCCTTTAAGGAAGAAAAAACGGCACAATATATTTTAGACTTTTATAAGGGGAAGAATGTTGAAATTCAGTCGAATGTTGGAAATGGTCATGGGATTATCATAACAATTAAGGGTGGAAAGCCAGGGAAAACGATTGCTCTTCGTGCTGATTTTGATGCCCTTCCGATTCTGGAGGAAACAGAGCTACCCTTCAAATCTAAGAATGAGGGTGTCATGCATGCCTGCGCTCATGATGGGCATACGGCCTATTTAATGATTCTTGCGGATTGCCTTATTCAATTAAAAGATGTAATACCAGGCACTATCAAAATCATTCACCAGCATGCAGAGGAAGTGCCGCCGGGCGGTGCCAAAAGTATCGTTGACTCAGGGGTGCTTGCTAATGTTGAAAACATTTTTGGGATTCACTTACTTCCCATGGCTCCTGCTGGTCATGTAGGCTACCACAGTGGTTTTTCGATGGCCGGAAGATCATATTTTAAACTGAGGATTCAAGGTGTTGGCGGACACGGCTCTTCCCCACACGCGGCAAATGATGCTATCGTCGCTGGTGCTTATTTTGTTACAGCTGTGCAAACGATTATCAGCCGCCGGTTAAATCCATTTGATATGGGAGTTATTACAATTGGTTCCTTTGATGGAAAGGGTACCTTCAATGTCATAAAGGATTGTGTTGAATTAGAAGGTGACATCCGCTACATGACTGGAGAAACAAAGGAAATCATTGAGAAGGAATTACGCAGGATTGTTAAGGGAATTGAAGCTGAATTTGGTGTACAATGCGAGTTAACTTATACGTCCGACTATCCACCACTTTATAATAACCCAGAGGTAACTTTAGCAGTGAAAAAAAGCTTGGAAAATGCAAATGATCCAGATATTAAGCAAGTTGCCCCGTTCCCTATGATGTCACCATCCGATGACTTTGCTTATTATTTAGAAAAAATCCCAGGCTGTTATTTTTATATTGGATGTACACCAAAAGGTGTGGAAAAGCCATATTTTAATCATAATCCAAAATTTGATATTGATGAAGAAGCACTGATAGTTGCCGCTAAATCAGTAGGCTATATAGTTTGCGGGTACTATGAGTTAGATTGATTTCCCTAGTGGAGAGGTGTTTGATTTAATCCAGACTTTCAGGAATTCGTTCGTAAATGGATGACTGTTCTATTATTCTTCAGTATAATTCAACTATAGGAAGACTATTAGGACGGTGAGTATAGGGTGAAAAAAATAACAGTTGAAAACTTGGTTCGGAAGTTTTCATTGAAAGTACTGGCCGGTGAAGATCAACTGCAGAAAATGATTACGCAATCACGGGTTCATCGCCCAGGCTTGGAATTTGTTGGCCATTTTGATTTTTTTCCAACAGAACGAGTTCAAATTTTAGGGAAAAAGGAAATTACTTATTTACATAAGTTAAGTAAAGAGGAACGTAGAATACGAATTGGAAATATTGTTCATTATCATCCGCCATGTTTTATCGTTACAGCTGGCGAAGAAGGACTTACCTATTTAACCCATCATTGTGTTGAACAGGGTATTCCTTTGTTAGTGACGAATAAACCTGAGATAACATCAGAATTTATTACCAAATTGGATGCATTTTTAGTAAAGGAATTGGCGCCAGAAATCGCTGTGCATGGAGTTTGTATGAATGTGTCTGGGATTGGAATCTTACTTCGCGGGAATTCAGGGGTAGGAAAAAGTGAGACGGCCCACACGTTAATTCGCCGGGGGCATCGGCTGGTTGCGGATGATATTATTGTCCTAAAGAAGCTTAGTCCGCAAACCATTCTGGGTACTCATGATGGGAAAACCAAGGAGTTTTTGGCTCTTCGAAGTATCGGCTTGTTGAATGTAGTTCGCTTATACGGCCGTAAGGCTTTTCAAGATGAAACCCGTATTGCTCTTGATATTCATTTAACTAAATGGGAAAAGGATGCCTTATATAATGATTTGGATCAGGAGTTCCACTATACAGACTATATGGGTGTTAAGATTCCATCAATGGAAATTCAGCTCCAGCCTGGTCGTGATGTGGCGGGGTTAATTGAAGCAGCAGCAAATAACTGGTACTTGAAGCAGCAAGGATACAGTGCAGCTGAAGAGTTCATGAGCAGGATTGAGGCCGATATTGTAAACTCTGGTATGGAGTAACGAGATTTAAGTAATAGTTTGCTAGATTTGGTCATCATCGCCCTGATGATGACGCTTTCTTCTTCCATCTTGCAGGGATTTGGTCATCATTGGCTACATGATACCTTAGCATCCTCTCTCACATTTCTAAACATCTGTCTTATTAGGAACTGGATGGTTGGTTACAATGGTTAGTCTCGTTTTCCTCACCCCTCCTTAAAAGTAGCTTATTACGAGAACATCCCCATGCTCCGTTACCTACCATTTTTTCGGGAGTTACCTAAGTTTAACGGTATGATTGTGAACACTTTATGAACGATAAAAATAAAAAAACTCGGATTAACTTTCCCGAGTTTTATTTGGCATGACGCTTTCCGCAGTTTCGATTATGCCCCAGTCCATTATATTCTTTCTTTTCACTTCTTCGTATATTGTTGAACTTTGCACATCGTCATTCTTTTTTTCATTTGAATGCTCTTTTTCCATTATTCATCACCTCTTTCCATTTAGTTTGGGTAAAAAAGGATAAATTACTCGAGTAGTCACAGAAAATTAAATTGACTTCATAGTAGGATTCATATGAAAATTAAAAAAAACGAATAGGAGATTTTTTCCCCATATTCAGTCAGGGAGAGGTTTGAATGCGGAGTTATCTCATTTTGGGGATGTGTGTATTATTTTTAATTCAGTATTTCTTAGGGCTTGAATGGCTTCAATTTGTGGTCGTCGGACTTTCTTTAGCCGCTTTTATGAGCAGTGCCTTTAAGGCAAACCCCTTTCCACGCTGGCTCGGTATTTTCATGATGACGGCCGGATTAGTGATTGAATGGAAAAAAGGGACTGGTGTAGAAGGAATAAGTGATGGGATCTTTTTAATTCTGCCATTGCTTTGCCTGCTGACCTTGGCACCATTATTATCCATTCCATTAAGATTAGGTGGTTACTTTGAATCCATCGCTGTTCTCTTACGTAATTTATTGCACCAGCCAAAAAGGCTGTATGCGGGAATAACTGGTACGCTTTTTTTATTAGCACCAATCTTAAACCTAGGTTCCGTTCGAATCATTCATGAATTTTTGGAAGAAATAAAGCTTCCGTCCCTCATGTCTGCGAAAAGCTATCATGTAGGATTCACCACGGCGATCTTGTGGTCACCGTATTTTGGGTCTGTGTCACTGGTCCTTCTTTATTTAAATATTTCGTATAAAGACTTTATCGCCTATGGAATCGGCTTATCGTTACTGTCTTTATTAGTAGGGAATATTTTGTTTGCCTTCTGGGAGAAAGCGCATCCTCTCGCAGATGAGCTGGCGCCGGTGGTACCATTGGAAAAATCACATCGTAATCAGCTGATTAAGTTAGTATTATTTGTGGTGATCCTGATGAGTTCTTGTTTGATTATTGAGATATTGACCCACTGGTCGATGATTGTTATTGTATGCCTGGTTTCCATCCTTATCCCCGTCTTATTTGGGGTTGTGACTAAAGGCTGGAAACAGCTGATTCCGCCCATTATCGATTTTCGCGACCGAACCGTACCCATGCTGAATAATGAAATTATGTTATTTATGAGTGCCGGCATGTTAGCCTTTGCTTTGAAAGGAACCAAAGCTGCCAATGGAGTTAGTTCCTTCCTCAGCCAATTGGCACACCAATCATTTATCTTATTTGCTTTGGCTGTAATGCTGATTGTCTTATGTATCACTTATATTGGAATTCACCAGATTGCTGCGGTGGGCGCTCTAGCCATGCAATTAAATGCCGCCGAGTTAGGGATGAGTAATATAGGACTTGCGTTACTTCTGTTACTCGTCTGGTCGATTTCAACTGCGTTAAGTCCATTCTCAGGTTTGAACTTAATGGTCAGCCGATTTTCAGGAATTTCAGGTGTTCAAACAGGACTGCGCGCGAATGGACTCCATCTATCAATCTTTGCTCTAATTGGAATTGTCATAATTTCATATATTGGTTGAAAGATAGATTAAAAAAAAATCAGCCTTCACATAGGCTGATTTTTTATGCAATAACAACTTTTACTCAGAATCCTGCATTTTATAAATAACATAACCAGTATAGAGTTGAAATAAATCCGTGAATTTTTTTGGATTTTTGTTTGTCAAAATTTCAATCCTCTGTAAACGATAAGCTAAACTGTTCCGATGGATATGAAGTTCCTTAGATATGGCATTCATATCCCCACTGTTTTTAATATAGCAAAGAAGTGTGTCAATAAGCTCTTGCCCTTTAGGTGTAATCTCAAGCTCCTGAAAAAAATGACTAATTTCGCTAAAAGACTGATCTTTATTGGTCAAATAATCAATAAACTTTAGCTCCTGATAATAACAGAAAGTGGAGGGCTTTCCTAGTTTTTCTGCGATACCGATTGCTCGCTTTGCTTCGTGTACGGACTTTGCTACATGCGTACTGCTATCACTGATTCCAATTTTAGTACTCTGTTGGGTAATCATCGGTTCTAATCGCTTTAAGAGATCACTATCAGTTGGCACAATGAATAAAACATTAGATTCATTCATTTTGAATGTAAACTCCTGCTCTTTTAAATATGGTTCTTTTATCGTCTCCCCTTTCACGATAATGGCCTTTCTTTCCAATTTAAGATTGATGCCTATAGCTTCCCCATTATTGATAAAAGCTGCATCATATTCATCCAATCGAAATACCCACTGATATAAAAACTCTTCCTTCATTTGCTCTTGTATTCTACGTTCTCTAAACAAAAATTCCTGGTTAATTAATAATTCCGCCGTAACGCGGACTAACTCAGCAAAAGGTTCAACAATCGTAGGCTCTCCACTAATACCAATTACCCCGATTATTTCCTGCTTGAAATGGAATGGGATATTAACACCTGGCTTTGAAGAGCCTTCTGAATCATAAATGGAGACTATCGTTCCACGTTCAACTGCTGAGATGGCCCCTTGATGAAAAGTGCCGATTCGATGGGTGTTCCCACTTCCAATAATCATCCCCACTTCATCCATGATGTTTACATTATAAGGAATAACCATCATTACTTTATCCGCTATCTCTTGAGCGAGAGCTCTATTTATTTTCATATGTGGTTCCTCCTTTAGGAATAAAGGTTTTCTAAATGTTTTGTAAGTTTGCCTAAAAAATAATAAGGTTTCTTAGCAATTTGAATGATTGATTTATTTGTAAGACAATTATACAATAAAAATGTAAACGGTTACTAGAAATGATAAAAAGTTTAAAATATGTTTGATTTATTGTAATAAAACGGTCACATGAGCTTATCTTGATAATTTTAAACTTATATAAAACCATAATCATCTTGTTCATTTGCCTAAAAAAGTATAGATATACTTTAGCAAAATGAATGAAGAAATTTACACCGAAGCCGTTTACAATAGACATGTGAAGAAATTCACAAATAAACATAACATCAGTTAATCATTAAATGTACTCCATTATCACATGTCTATTATTTGTAACAACTTTCGCATAATTGGTCACTCCAAGAGGTTATTATTAGATTACTAAGTTTGAAATAGTGCTAATCAAAATAATAATCTTTTTCAAAAACAAGCTATGTGAAGTAGTTCACAATTTTGACAAACTTAATGGAGTTTCAGGAAATTTGTAAAAAATGAAGAGCGAGGAGGAGTTAAATCAATGTTTAAGCCAAAAGGGGTCATTCCCGCATTAGTCACACCTTTAGATCGAAATGGTAACTTGATGGAAGATGCTTTAAGAAAAGTAATTGATTACACAATCGCAGGCGGTGTTCATGGGTTATTCATTCTAGGGAGCAGCGGTGAAATTTACGGGTTAACACCAGAGCAAAAGCGCAGGGTTGTGGAAGTTACAGTCGATCATACAGCAGGAAGAGTGCCAGTTTATTGTGGAGCCAGTGAGATTACAACGAGAGATTGTATCCAAACTGCTCAAATGGTTGAAGAAATTGGCGGTGTATCAGCACTATCTGTCCTTACTCCATACTTTATGTCACCAACTCAAACGGAGTTAGCTGAGCACTTTAAAGCAATTGCCAAGTCAACAAATCTTCCTGTTATTCTTTATGGAAATGAAGCACGTACCCAAGTGAAAATTGATGTGAAGACGTGCGAAGAACTTAGTAAGGTCGACAACATTATTGGAATTAAAGACTCGAGCGGTGATATGACGAAAACAGCTGAGTACTTACGTGTGACTCCTCGTGAATCTTTTTCCGTATTACTCGGACGCGACACACTCATTTATGCAGGTTTATGTCACGGTGCCACTGGTGCAATCGCAAGTACAGGAAATATTGCTCCTAAACTAGTAGCAGATATTTACAATACATTTGTAGCTGGCGACTATCAAAAATCGCTAGAATTGCAGTTTAAACTCGCTCCATTACGCTTAGCAGTAGACAAAGCAACATTCCCTGTTGTATTAAAAGAAGGTTTAAGAATGGTAGGAATTGATGTGGGTTATTCATTTGCGCCTGCAGCAGAGATGAATCCAGAAAGCAAGGCAATCTTAGAAAATGTTTTAAAAGATTTAGAACTCTACCAAATTTATTAATTTCCTAAGGGAAGGAAGAAATAACATGCCATTATTGTATGTTGCCTTAGCAGTTGTCCTTTTACTAGTTTTAATGATTCCGCTAAAAATGAACGGGTTCATAGCCCTTCTCTTGACTTCTATATTTGTCGGTCTCCTCGTGGGCATGCCATTAGATCAAATTTGGGAAACCATTGGTGATGGCCTCGGAGGTCAATTGGGCGGTACGGCCCTTATTGTTGGTATCGGTGCTATGCTTGGAACCGTTATGGCTGATGCGGGAGCCGCACAACGTATTGCCACTAGTTTAGTAGACAAGATGGGAATTAAACGGATTCAAATTTCTATATTAATTGCTGCATTTGTGCTTGGTATAACGATGTTCTTTGAAGTAGCGTTTGTCTTATTAATCCCACTAGTATTTGTTATTGCACGTCAAACAAAATTAAATCTATTATGGGTTGCTTTACCAATGTCAGTTGGGTTATCAACTTGTCACAGTTTCCTTCCGCCACACCCTGGACCAGCAGCAGTTGCTGACGTTTTCCACGCCGACATGGGATTGACTCTATTATACGGTTTAATTATTGCAATACCTGCGGCTACTTTTATCGCACTTACATGGACTAGATTGCCATTTATTAAAAAAATTAATCCAGCCATCCCTGAGGGGATTGTTACAAACAAAACGTTTAAAGAAGAAGAAATGCCATCCTTTGGATCAAGTATTTTCGTTGCTCTTATTCCAGTAATCCTTATGGCAATTGATGCTTTCTCAACTGTATTTTTACCAGAAGGTAACAAATTTAGGCACGCAATGGATTTCTTCGGTTCATCAGAAATGGCCCTATTAATCGCTCTCTTAATCTCTATGTGGCTGCTTGGACCAAAAATTGGCCGCCCATTAAAAGATGTTATGCAGTCTTGTTCCAATGCAGTTAAGCCAATGGCAATGATCATTTTGGTTATTGGCGCAGGCGGCGCATTTAAGCAAGTACTTGTTGATGGTGGTATTGCCGATTATATCAAAGATATCACAGGTGGTTGGAACATGTCTCCAATCGTGCTTGCTTGGATCATTGCAGCTCTCTTACGTATTGCTCTTGGTTCGGCAACAGTTGCCGTTATGACTGCTTCTGGAGTAGTACTTCCTATTGCACAAGCTTCAGGAATTAGCATGGAATTAATGACACTTGCGGTTACATGCGGAAGTATTGCTTTCTCTCACGTAACTGACCCAGGCTTCTGGATGTTTAAGGAATACCTTAATTTATCTGTCCCTGAAGCAATAAAAATTAGAACAACTTATACAACTGCACTTGCCATCATTGGTTTAATTGGTGTTTTACTTCTTAATATGATTATTGGATAATTACATTCTTTTGAGTCAACCGGGCAGTAAATGATAATCCCCTCCCCATTTAATTGGGATTTGCTGCCCGCCATGGTTTCGAAATTTCTAACTAAGAAAGGTACCATCCAGTACCATTCTTTTAATAAAAAAACTGTAGGAGTGAAGTAGAAATGAAGAAAATTGGATTTATTGGACTAGGAATTATGGGTAAGCCTATGAGCAAAAACTTGATCAAAGCTGGTTACCAGTTAATCGTTAGTGACTTTAATAAAGAGGCTGTAAACGAACTTGAACAATTAGGTGCAGAAGTAGAAACAACTCCAAAAGCAATTGCTGAAAAAGCAGATATCGTGATTACTATGCTTCCAAACTCTCCAAACGTAAAAGCTGTTGCTTTAGGAGAAAACGGACTAATCGAAGGTGCACGTGAAGGATTAATCTATATTGACATGAGCTCCATCGCACCGGCTGCTTCTCAAGAAGTCTATCGTGCATTAATCGAAAAGGGCGTAGAAATGCTAGATGCTCCTGTTAGCGGCGGAGAGCCAAAGGCAATTGATGGTACGATTTCTGTTATGGTTGGCGGTAAGAAAGAAGTATTTGAAGAAGTGCAAGATGTTTTAGCAGCAATGGCCGGATCAGTTGTCCACGTGGGTGAAATCGGTGCTGGTAACGTAACAAAGCTTGCAAACCAAGTCATCGTTGCATTAAACATTGCAGCTGTCTCTGAAGCATTTGTACTAGCTCAAAAAGCTGGAGTAAATCCAGAAGCTGTCTATCAAGCCATCCGCGGCGGTCTAGCTGGAAGTACAGTATTAGATGCAAAAGCACCAATGATGTTAGACCGTAACTTCAACCCAGGTTTCCGAATCAATTTACACATTAAAGACTTAACAAATGCGCTGGAAACTAGCCATGAGTTCGGCGCTCCGGCTCCATTAACTGCAGCTGTTCTTGAAATGATGTATCAATTGAAGGTAGACGGTCATGAGTTCGATGACCATAACAGTTTATTAAAATACTATGAAAAATTAGCGAATGTCGAAATTTCACGATAATTCATTGAAAAAATACTATAGAGAACGTGGCATGGTAGAATTCTGCGTTCTCTCTTTATAAAAACGAGGCTGTGTTAAATTTATTTGTTGATTTTCGCTGCAATCAACGGATAAGTTTAACACAGCCAAAAACTAAATCATTTTGATTGGAGATATCCCCATGAAAACAGTTGAGAAAGTGATAAATGCTACTCCAGTTGTTACAGAAATGGAAGTATATCCTGTTGCTGGCCGTGACAGTATGTTATTAAATCTTAGCGGCGCACACGGTGCCTATTTTACTAGAAACATTGTGATTTTAAAGGACAGCAATGGTAATATCGGTGTTGGTGAAGTACCAGGCGGCGAAAGCATCCGCAAAACGCTTGAAGATGCAAGGGCTATTGTAGTCGGCTCATCAATTGGTAACTATAACAATATCTTAAATAAAGTAAGAAAAGAATTTGCCGGCCGTGATTCAGCTGGCCGCGGTTTACAAACATTTGACTTACGAATTACGATTCACGCCGTTACTGCGATTGAGGCTGCCCTCCTTGATCTATTAGGAAAGCATTTAAATGTCCCTGTTGCCGCTCTTCTAGGTGAAGGCCAGCAGCGTGATAAAGTAAAAACACTTGGATACTTGTTCTATATTGGCGACCGTAATCGGACGGATTTACCTTATTACGGTAATCCGGATTCTGAAGTGGAATGGTACCGAATCCGCCATGAAGAAGCGTTAACTCCTGAAGCAGTTGTACGTCTAGCCGAAGCATCACAAGCGCTTTATGGCTTTAAAGACTTTAAGCTTAAAGGCGGCGTTTTGGAAGGAAAAGAAGAAATCAAAGCGATTAAAGCACTAAAAGAAAGATTTCCTGATGCTAGAATTACCCTTGATCCAAACGGTGCTTGGTCATTGAAAGAAGCGGTTGAGCTTTGTAAGGATATGCATGGCATTCTAACCTATGCAGAAGATCCATGCGGTGCGGAAAATGGTTACTCTGGCCGTGAAGTTATGGCGGAGTTCAGAAGACAAACAGGTCTTCCTACAGCAACGAATATGATTGCGACGGACTGGCGTCAAATGGGCCACACGATTTCACTGCAATCAGTTGATATCCCACTTGCTGACCCTCATTTCTGGACGATGCAAGGTTCTGTGCGTGTAGCACAAATGTGTAATGATTGGGGACTAACTTGGGGATCTCACTCCAATAACCACTTTGATATCTCACTTGCGATGTTTACTCATGTGGCTGCGGCAGCTCCTGGTGAAATTACAGCAATTGATACACACTGGATTTGGCAGGAAGGAATTGAGCGTTTAACGAAGGATCCATTCCAAATCGTGGATGGGCACTTAGCGATTCCAGATAAGCCTGGTTTAGGTGTTGAAGTAGATATGGACCAAATCTTGAAGGCACATGAAGTATACAATAATATGGGACTTAACTCTCGTGACGACTCAGTCGGTATGCAGTTCTACATCCCTGGCTGGAAATTTGATAACAAACGTCCGTGCCTTGTCCGCTAAAAAGGAAAGCGGAAGCGCCTTGATCAGGGACGACTGGCATAAGACGAGCCGGCGAGAAGGCTGTTCTTTAGCCCTCTTGACGGATTGGCTTATGACCCGAGTCCCTAGGCGCTGTAGCTAGACAATTCTTTAAATAGGGTGACTTCTTAGTCACCCTTCTCTTTTCAAAATATAAAAATTTATTAAATGTAAAGGACAGATTGTTATGAAGTTTGTACTAGCTCCCGATTCATTTAAGGAAAGTATGACAGCAAAGAAAGCTGCCCTTGCAATGGAAAAAGGGGTAAAAGCAGTATTTCCTCATGCGGAATGTGTGATCGTTCCCATGGCTGACGGCGGAGAAGGAACAGTAGAGTCTCTCGTGAGTATGACAAACGGAGAAATCATAAAAACAGAAGTCATTGGTCCATTAGGAGAAAAAGTGATCGCAGAATATGGCCTTTTAGGCGAAGGACAAACGGCCGTGATTGAAATGGCCAGTGCAAGTGGTCTTGAATTAATCAAACCAAAAGAAAGAAACCCGTTACTGACAACAACCTATGGAACGGGTCAATTAATCAAACATGCTTTAGACAAAGGTGTAAGGCGGTTCCTGATTGGAATTGGCGGAAGTGCCACCAATGATGGCGGGGCAGGAATGCTGCAGGCACTGGGAGTTTCATTTAAGGATCAAGATGGAAATGAACTGCCGTTTGGTGGTGGAGCGTTACATCGACTACATTCCATTGACATGAGCGGATTAGATGAACGGATTAAAACCGTGCAAATGGATGTTGCCTGTGATGTCACCAATCCATTAATTGGCGACAATGGAGCATCGGCTATTTTTGGTCCCCAAAAAGGAGCAACCCCGGAAATGGTGAGTACTCTTGACCAAAATTTAGCACATTTTGCTGAAGTGATTAAGAAACAATTAGGTGAAGATATTGCCCATTTGGATGGCGCTGGAGCGGCAGGCGGACTTGGTGCGGGGCTATTAGCTTTTTTAAATGCCCAGCTTAAAAAAGGAATTGATCTAGTCATTGAGTATACCGGCCTCGAGGAGCAAGTCAAGGAAGCAGACTACGTTTTTACAGGAGAAGGCAGCATTGATGGCCAGACTTTGTTTGGTAAAACACCTTATGGCGTTGCTGCGATCGCTGAAAAATATTCTGTTCCGGTGATCGCGTTTGCTGGTCGAATTGGCAATGGAGTAGAGTCCCTTTACGACAACGGATTTACTGCGATTATTGGGATCTTAAAGGGTGTGACTACATTAGAGGAAGCACTCGAATGTGGGGAAGAAAACTTAGCTTTTGCGGCAGAAAATGTATGCCGTGTATTGAAAATATAGTAAACCGAACGCTGCTAATATACGGCAGCGTTTTTTGTAATCGCTGGTGAAAAGGGATAGGAATAGATTATAATAGGCTTACAAATTTGGTAAAACAAGGGGCCTAACGATGGACGAAACTCCTAAAAAAATAAAAGTTGATTCAGTAAACCGCAATACTTTATCCAAGCAGGTAGTCCAAAATATTATCCAACTATTGGTTAGTGGTCAGATGAAACCGGGCGAGAAACTTCCTACGGAAATGGAATTAATGGAAATACTTAATGTCAGCCGCCCTGTGTTACGGGAGGCACTTAGTTCTCTCGAATCATTGGGCGTTATTCACCGAAAAACGCGGGAAGGTACTTTTTTTAATAATAAAATTAGCAGTCATCCCTTTTCCATCATGCTATCCCTGGCACACGATAATCTGCAGGCAATGGTAGAAGCCCGAATGGCCTTAGAATTGGGATTAATTACGATTGCTGCTGAAAAAATCAGTGACGAAGAACTCCAAAGGCTAAAAGAAACAATTGATACGATTGCCAACAATAAAGACAGTGACTATAGCGAGGCAGACCTTGAATTCCATCGGATCATTGCCTTAAGTGCTAATAATCCGATTGTCGAAGGTATGATTGATACATTAATCGTTACCCTTGTTAAAATCA
Organism: Neobacillus drentensis; assembly: GCF_036966985.1. Classification (GTDB taxonomy): domain Bacteria; phylum Bacillota; class Bacilli; order Bacillales; family Cytobacillaceae; genus Neobacillus; species Neobacillus drentensis_E. The sequence continues at coordinate 13,685 of NZ_JBALSN010000001.1, forward strand.
ATAGTGAAATAAAAATTCGCGAACCAGAGCGAACCATTCAGCATCACCTGGCTATTTATCAAGCATTGGAAAAAAGAGATCCTTTTGAGGCATTTCATCAAATGTTTTTACACCTTGATTACGTTCGCCATAAGGTTTTAAAAGAATATCCTAAAAATGCCACCCCTTGATAAGTAAAAGGGGTGGCATTTATTAAGCAGATTAATTTATTATGGTTACCTTCAATTGTTTTACACCAAAATCAATGGCATCCTCTTCTGAAGGAATAAAGACATCAATTCGGTTTCCTTTAATAGCTCCGCCAGTATCTCCAGCGACAGCTTCACCATAGCCTTCTACATATACCTTACTGCCAAGCGGTATAACTGATGGGTCAACGGCAATCACTTTCTTATCTGGGTTTGCCTTTAGGTTAATGCCAGTAGCGGTAGTCCCAGAACATCCCTCACATGAAGCTGTGTAAGCTGTAGCTCTCACAGTTATTTGCTTTGAACTGTCAGTTTTCGTTGACGCAGCTTCCACCTTAGGTTCACTTTCCTTTGGTACTTGGACAGCTTCTTTATGTACTGTCTGTTTTACTGTTTTTTCTGTTACAACCGTAGTAGTAGTAGTTGAAGTAGTAGTAATATTAGTAGTATTTAAACCTTCATAGATTAATAGATTTAATCCAGGATGGATGAGATCGGTAGTTAATTTGTTCCATTCTTTAAGCTGCAAAACAGTTACTTGATAGTCTCTTGCTATCTCCCATAATGAGTCACCTTTTTTAACAGCATAATGTTTTTCTGGTGCGATGGTTAAAACATCCCCAGGATGAATGAGGTCTGTAGTCAGATTGTTCAACTTTTGAATATTTTCTAAAGATGTATTATTTGTACGTGATAGATCCCAAAGGGTATCTCCCTTTTTTACTGTTACTGTTGCAGCTTGTACATTAGCACTTACAGTTACTGAGAGTACAGCAACTGCTAAAATTGATAGTATTCTTTTAAGCATTCTTTTACCCTCCATGTTCTTTGGTTGCTAAGTTTTCTAAATAGTAACATAGAATTTTCTGAAACAAAGAACAGGGGTATGTTAATCTCTTTACATCTATGGCAAGTATATTGCGATAGTATTTCTGAGTTTATTTAATAATCTGAAAATATAGCTATTTTACAACTCTTCATAGTAATAAGCCCAGCAGTGGCAATTGCTGGGCTTAACTTCTATTTATTACAATAATGTTACATACTTCAGTTTTTTTATTAAAAAATTGACAACATATACCATCATTACCACTATTTTTTATCTTGAAAAACTAATTTTTCTCCCAATTAGGAGTTTCTTTACGGAAGAATATTACCGGCTGCCCGGTAAATACGATACCATTCCTCACGAGTCAGTTGAATGTCCGACGCTTTGCAGCACTCCTTTAATCTGTCGATATTCATTGTCCCGATTACTGGCTGCATATGGGCTGGATGACGTAAAAGCCAGGCGATCGCGATGGTAGTATTGCTGACTCCATATGTAGCGGCAATTTCATCAATCTGTTGATTCAACTCCGGAAACTTCTCGCTTCCTAGGAATACCCCTTCAAAGAACCCATATTGGAATGGGGACCATGGTTGGATAGTGATATCGTTCAAACGGCAATAATCGAGAACACTTCCGTCCCGGTTGACAGCGGAATCATTCTCCATGTTGACATTAATTCCGTTTGAGATCATCGTGGAGTTGGTGATACTTAATTGCAGCTGGTTAGCTACAAGTGGCTGCTTTACAAACTTCTTTAGCAGTTGAATCTGCATCGGATTTTGGTTGGAAACGCCAAAATGACGAACTTTTCCCGAAGTTTCAAGGATATTGAAGGCCTCAGCCACTTCCTCAGGCTCGACAAGTGCATCCGGGCGGTGCAAGAGCAGGACATCGAGATATTCGGTTTTCAGCCGTTGTAAAATCCCATCGACGGATTCCAAAATATATTCTTTTGAAAAATCAAACATTCCCTTTCGAATCCCGCATTTAGATTGCAGAATGATTTTTTCACGAATATCTGCATTCATGTGGATAGCATCTGCGAATATTTCCTCGCATGTGCCGCTGCCGTAAATATCAGCATGGTCAAAGAAGTTTGCCCCTTCTTCTAAAGCAGATTGAACAAAACGCTCCGCCTCTTTTTTCTCCAGCGAGTTAATACGCATACAACCAACAGCTACGACTGGCACCTCTAACGCACTGCTTCCGAGTTTCATGGTCCTCATCATTTTTTCCCTCCAATTTTAAAACTGGGTGATTGATATCATAGATTAGATAAATAGTTCATCCTTTCTACCGACATGATCACCACATTCATTCATAAATATTTTGACACACGAGAAGAATATCTCAAAGAATTCTATCGTTATTAATTAAAATAAATTTAAATCAAGGAACTGGCTGCTTGTCTCAGGCAAATTTAACCGCCATGCATATTTTATTGATAACCACTATCCCGCGATAGTTCATCAATCATTTCGCATGGTTTTATTTTGCACAAAGGAGTTGGTTTTTCTTGGCACGAACACCATTAGCTAGTATACTGCAGAAATCATTTGCGTTGGCAGATACTGAAATGGAGAATAAATTATCTACTGGACAAGCTAATCCATTAGATCACAATCATTTACAAAATACGCAGTATACCCCGACAAAGGTTAAAAGTCAGCCGCTGAATCAAAAGATTGTCATTGTGGGGGCAGGTTTGGCAGGCCTCACCTGTGCATATCGGCTTAAACAAGTGGGAATCACTGCAACAATTTATGAGGCTTCTGAACGGGTAGGAGGGCGTTGTTGGACGAGGAGAGGTTACTTCAAGGACGAGCAAATTGTCGAGCGTGGCGGGGAATTAATAGATACTTGCCATTGGGAGATTCAAGAGCTTGCAAAGGAACTGGGCTTAACATTAGACCATTTAATCATGTCGGAATCCTTCAATACCGAGCCATTTTATTTTTTTGATCAACGTCCATATTCCTTTCAGGAGGTAACCGATGACTTTATAGAAATCCTCCCCAAACTAAAAAAAGATCTTCAAGAAGTAGGTGAAACGACCCTTTATAATCGTTATACCCAGCGGGGCTTTGAGATCGATCATTTGTCGATTGTTGACTATATCAATGAAACGGTACCAGGAGGCATCGGGTCTAGGTTCGGTAAACTATTAGCTGTTGCCTATTCGATTGAATATGGAGCAGACGCCCATGAGCAGAGTGCACTAAATCTTCTTTATTTGTTAGGATTTGCGGAAAAAGAGAACTTTCGAATGTATGGTGATTCAGATGAAAGTCTTCATATAAGAGGTGGCAATGATCAAATTCCTGCTTTATTGGCAAAAAATCTTCAAGAACAAATAAACTTTAATTCCGAACTAATAAGGATCGACCAATACAATCCAGAGAAAATAAGGCTCATTTTTCGAAATAAAGAAGGAGAATGGGAAGTTTTAGCCGACAAAGTCATTCTCGCAATCCCTTTTAGTATTTTAAAAAAAATAGATTATCAGAATGCAAGATTTTGTCCATTAAAGGAGGCGGCGATTGAAGAGCTAGGAATGGGTATAAATACAAAACTGCATGTTCAATTTATCGAACGGTTTTGGAATGAGCTTGGAAATAATGGTGAAACATTTGCGGATACAGGTTATCAGCAGACATTTGAATCATCACGGGCACAACAAGGTAAATCCGGAATTCTTGTTAATTATACAGGAGGTGAAACGGCGGCTCAGCAGTTTGCTGTCACAGATGGGAAGTTAAAAGAGACGACGCTTAGCTTTCTGGACAAGCTAGAACCTGTCTTGCCAGGAAGCGTTAATAAGTGGAACGGGTTAGCCACCATCGACCATTGGCTTAGTAATCGGTGGAGCAAAGGGGCTTATTCATATTGGAAGGTAGGCCAGTATACGAAATTTGCCGGAATTTTAGGAGAACGGGAAGGCAATATCTTTTTTGCTGGTGAGCACACATCAACCCTGTACCCAGGATATTTAAATGGTGCGGTCGAGACTGGTGAGAAGGCTGCACAGGATGTAATCCATGATTTGAAAATAAAGTAGAAACATAAATAAAAGGCTGACATATTGAAAGCTGCTTGTCGTCCCGCCTTGTCAGCCCTTTGTGGGATAAATTAAAAAATATCTCTTAATTCACTATCAGAATAAATCGAAATGAGGACAACTGCCTTGCCGTCACCGATATTTTTAACAAAATGAGGTACACTTGCGTTCCAGCTGAAGGAATCTCCTTCTTCAATAATCATGGAGTCTTCGCCTTGCTCTGCTAGGACTTTTCCCTCTAGCACCAAGTGGCATTCTTCCCCTTCATGAGCATTTAATTCACCCATAGAAGCACCCACAGGAAATTCTACAATCATCATTCTTAATCCTCCTTTAGAGGTTAAATGCTCGATTTTCAAGTGGTTAAAAGTAGAATGAGTCCGCTCATTTTTTCTAACAACACGCATATGCTCTTTTTTTTCTAATAATAAATAGGGTAAAGGAACCCCAAGAAAGGTTGCTATTGTTTGCAGCGTGCTAATCGAAGGGGAGGTGTTATTGTTTTCGACATTGCTGATAAATCCTTTGGACAGCCCTGTCCCTTCACACATTTGCGCAATGGTGATTTTCTTTCGATTTCGTATTGCACGGATTTTTGCTCCTATTTCCAAATGACCCACCTCTGGTGATCCGATTATTCTTACTTACCATTCTTTAGGTTGATAGTTTAAGTCAGCAAACAATTGATTCTTTTCTTTTTTTGACAAGTCGCGCCATTGTCCAATCGGCAGATTTCCTAGATGAATATTCATAATTCTAGTCCGCTGCAGACGGACAACCCCATAGCCAAGTGCCGAGCACATCCGGCGAATTTGACGGTTTAACCCTTGTGTTAAGATGATTTGAAATACATATTTAGACATCTGGGTTACTTTACATGGTAGTGTCTTTGTATCGAGAATTTCTACACCCGCTGCCATCTTCTTTAAAAATTCTGGAGTGATTGGTTTATCGACAGTGACGATATATTCCTTTTCATGCTTATTTTCGGCACGTAAGATTTCATTAACAATATCCCCATCGTTCGTTAGAAGAATGAGGCCGTCCGAATCCTTATCCAATCGTCCAATATGGAAGATTCGTAAGGGATGATTGACTAAATCAATGATATTTCCTTTTATATGTCTTTCTGTTGTACTCGTAATTCCAACCGGTTTATTTAAGGCGATATAGACATAATTATGAGCAACTCTAATCTGGCTCCCGTTGATTCGAACATCATCCCCTGGCTCCACCTGACTGCCCATTACCGCCACTTGCCCATTAATTGTAACTTTTCCTTCACTCACTAACTTATCCGCGCCTCTTCTAGATGCCTTCCCAGACTCGCTAATAAACTTATTAATACGCATGATACACACCCTAAATGGAGAATTGTATTTTTACCATACCCAACTGCCACCGTTTTTTCAAGTCCTTCTGGTGCCTGACACCAGACAGAGAAGAATATCATATTTAATCTTGGAGAGGAAATTGTCGAAAAGAGAGAGATTTTCAAATTAAATTTCTTAAAAAACAGGAAAGTAGGATTACTTTTCCTCTTATTTTTTGACAAAATATTCCGATTACCTATGTTACTTTTAATAGTAATAATTACATAATTGGGGAGATTACGATGAAGAAACTATCTATTATTTTTGTCTTGCTGTTTAGTATATTCCTATTTACGAGTCAAGCAGATGCTAGTGGCGGTTCACAGTTAATTATTATTAATAAAAAAACCAACACGCTTGCCTTTTATGAAGGTGGAAAACTAGTTAAAACATTTAGAGTGGCTACAGGTCGAACCAGGTCACTTACTCCAGAAGGCACATTTAGAATTGTTACTAAAATCGTTAATCGGCCCTATTATAAATTGAAAATCCCTGGAGGGGATCCACGGAACCCTTTAGGTAATCGCTGGATGGGATTAGAAGCAAGAGGAACCTATGGTACAACCTATGCGATTCATGGAAATGCCAATGAAAATTCAATTGGCACCTATGCAAGTTCAGGATGCGTTCGGATGCATAATTCAGAAGTGCGCTGGCTTTATAGTCACGTTAAAAAATATACATTAGTTATTATCACCCATACGGATAGCAGCTTTGATTCCATTGCCAAAGCGAACGGTTATGGCAACGGTTGGGTCGAATTAAGCGGGAACAAGTATTATTATGTGGATGGTGATGTAAAAACTGGCTGGCAATCGATTAACGGAAAAAGATATTTCTTTAATGACGAAGGAGTAATGCAGACCGGCTGGCTTACCCAGAATGGGCAGAAATATTATCTTAATAAAAAAGGTGTCATGAAAACAGGCTGGATTGAAAAAGGCGATAAGAAGTACTATCTTGATCAAACGGGTGTGATGAGAAAGGGCTGGATTGCTGACAGCGGAAAGAAATATTATCTAGACAATAAAGGGGTTCTGCAAACCGGCTGGTTATCGTTCGATGCGAATCGGTATTATCTCGATAACAGCGGTGCAATGAAAACAGGCTGGCTGGCCGATGGGGGAGAATGGTACTATCTTGATGATTCAGGCTTAATGAAAACAGGGTGGATCAATTCTGAAGGCAGATGGTATTTTCTTAATGATCAGGGTGTAATGAAAAATACACAGGAACTAGTTAACAATAGTCAGTGGGATTATCTCGACAAAAATGATGATACCGAAGCGGACTGGTCAAATTTACTAACAGAAAAGTACAAACTAAACAGTAATGAGTCAGTCGTGACTGGCTGGTTGAATTACAAGGAAAAATGGTATTACCTCTATGTTAGTGAGGATATGGTTGCCAGTGCGTTGAGTGAAGGGTAATTATGCTGGTAGGTAAAATGCCTAATAGATTAATAGACATGTTTAAGTGCCTCTAGAAGGTGCTTTTTTTTTGCAGTGGAGCTGGGTGCTTAACGGATCTAAACAAGCAAAAAACTACCCTCAGAAGCCTCAGAGAGTAGGTTTAATGTTAGGTTATTTGAAGATTAAAACTTTACCAACTGTACCATCCGCACTTTCACCAACTACACGGAATTTTAATCTGTAGTTTGGCACGTTACGGCCAGCATCAACTAGACCAGGATTGCTAAAGTTAGCACTGTCATCGAATAGTGGGTTACGTTGAGAGAGGTTATCTTTCATAGTAACACCAAATTCCGGGATATTTGAATAATCTAAGAACATTTTATCAGTTTTACTAAGCCCAAACGCAGCATCATGGACTTGGTAGCGAGTGGCAGCAACAGCTTTATCGCTCCAGTAATTTGTATGTTGATCAGCATCTACGACTCCAACGAAACCATCCCCTGGGTGGATTCCAGTCCAGTTGTTGTCATAAGTTTCATCAACATACCAGACAAAATGTCTGAATTTTTGCTATTAATTAACAAATTCTATCTCATTTTTTAAAAATTGATTGATTAATAATCTTTAAATTAATGACTTTAGTAGGGGGGAATGAATTATAGCTATCTATTATATTCTGTTATTGGTACTGAATAGATATGATTGAAATTGGGCAGAGCATAAAAGAGGCAAGTTTACATTTTTGTATACGTGTTTACATTATGTATACTTAGTGTTTACAAAAATGTAAACGTGTATACAAACTCGTACACATCACGTAATGGCGCTATGTATACAGGTTTGTAATCGTCGTTTACAAATATCTTAATAACAGCGGTACGATAAAAAACGTAAGTTTACTGATGTGGAGATCGGGATTATCTGATAACACGACCGTGATGAAAACCAGTGGGTTGAGTCAAACCTGAAGGAGAGGGTCTTCATTATTGTTCGAGGTGTTATGGAAATTACGATGGAGCTTTTAACAATAGGCTAGAGGGATATCTATACAAAAATGAAGACATAGAATCTGATGGGGCAAATTTATTAGCAGAAAAATACATATTAAACAGTCATTAGTCAGTCGTGACCGACTGGTTGAATTACAAGGAGATATGGTATTACCTCTATGTTAGTGAAGATATGATTGCCAGCTCCATGAATGAAGGGTAGGGGACTATGCCTCTCTCCATCCTTTGATGGTGTGTGTTTTATTTTTTTTGCTAGAAGGAGTAAGAATTAAAGATCAAAGGTTTGTGGTTACGAGAGGAGTTATGGAGCTAGTATACATTTTTGCAGACATGTCTACGAATTTGTATGCTAGTTTACATTTTGTATACTTTATGTTCACAAAAACGTTTACGTGTAGACAAACCTGTATACATCGTATAACCAAACTATGGGTACAGGTTTGTGATCATTGTGTACAAAAGCTTGAAAACATCGTTGGTGTGAAATCAGGGTAGATAGCGGACAGAGGAATGTTATTCTTTCGATTTCTTGCGTCATGGTCATGAAAACTCTCAGGGCAGCTCTGATGACAGGTGGTAAGATGGCACTTTCTTCATGATAATGAGGGCAGAAAGAACACTCAGGCTCCCCTCGTCAACAATCAGTGGGGATCATCTCGACAAAGATGAAACCAATGATTCAAATGGTTCGAATTTATTTGAGGAAATGTACAAACTTATAGTAAATACAAAATGATGGCGTTGTGGTTAAAATAAATAAAGTAATGGTATTACTTATATTCTGGCCGGGTTAAAGGTCATTTACGACTTTGTAACGATGTTGGTTGAAGAGGAAATCAACATCTAAGTTTAATACAGCCCTATATCTTAGTAAGGATATTAGTTTTCCAGCTCAATGAGTTTAGGTCAGCGTATTATGTCCTTTTCCTTCCTATGATACTGAATAGTTTAAGCTCACCTTTGATGGTATGCTTTTTTGCCAAGAAATATAATGAGTAAAATAGTGAATCAAATATGGGGAATTATTGCAAATATACAATTTGTATACATGTTTACACTATAAGTGTACTTGTTTACAAATTGTATACTAGGTGTTTACAAATTCGTTTACGTGTAAACAAATCAGTAAACATGGCGAAATAGAGCCTTGTACACCGATTTGTCATTGATGTTTACAAAATGTATACAAGGAGCTGAAATTTACATATTGTTTACAACTTTACAGTTATATTTTTTTTGCTGAGAAATCTTGAAGAATCTATCAATCTTCTATAACCTTAGAGAAGGAGCTAGAATTACATACGCACTTTTAAAAATAAATCTATAAATT
>NZ_JBALSN010000002.1:0-19966 GCF_036966985.1 Neobacillus drentensis
TATGATAACGCTTACAATGCTGATTCTAATGAAATATCTATTTAAAACATCCATTTTATTTTTGAAGGAATTATATTAAAAAAGAAATGAGAATACCTCCTGTAATTTCCATATAAAACATTTTTTATCTGAGAAATTATTTAAAAGTAGAAAGTTTTCCGATAATTACAAAATATTTACACTCATTTAACATTAAATTAAGAAAAAATCTTATCATTCCCATATACAATTAAGTAAACCAAAGTAATGGGAGGGATTGGATGGAGATTTTCGTATCTGGTGCAAGATTTAAAGGACCTGTTAAATGTACATGTTTAGCTGAACTAGGTTACAGGGTAACAAGTATAAGAAAGGGAATCATGGAATACGATACACTATTTCGAAAAACAAGGATGATTCCAGACAGCACCAGCAATCTTATCCAACAAAATATCGAGAGAAGAAAACCTCCCAACCAAAAAGTAAAGGTGTTTAATAGTGATTTAAATAATATACAACCGAATGTTCGGTTGTATATGAATAATTAATAAAGGGGAATAGGCATTTATGAGAATGTTACAATTGTTTTATGGCCTCGAATGCCGATTGTTTCAGCAGGTTAATCGTCATTTTGATAAAAGGCTATTAAATCTTTTTTTCCGCATCGTGACACATCTTGGTGGTGCAAGATTTACGATTGGCGCAACTGTACTTCTCATCATGTTTTCGCCAAGGGAGACTAGATTGATTGCCATTGCCAGTGCACTTGCTTTAGCCGCAAGTCACATACCTGTACATTTTGTAAAGTTGCTGTTCCCGCGAAAAAGGCCCTATTTAATAATAGAAAAAACAAAGTTTCCGGAAAATCCATTACAGGATCATTCTTTTCCATCGGGACATACCACTGCAATTTTTTCCGTTATCATTCCATATGTATTATTCATACCTTACCTGTCCTTTATCTTGATCCCATTAGGGCTTTGTGTAGGCATATCTAGAATTTACTTAGGCCTTCACTATCCTTCCGATGTAATTGCTGGGGGGATACTCGGTTCACTTACGGGGAGCCTTTGCTTCTGTTTATTGTGGTTATGAGGATTACGATCAGGAGGGATATTATGAAAATTGCCATTTTCACAGATACCTTTCATCCAGATATCAACGGGGTGGCTAGGACACTTAAACGATTAACTAATTTTTTGGAGGATCGGGGCATTGCCTTTAAGATCTTTGCGCCTGACTCTTATTCCGATGAATATCATTCAACTAATGTCCATCTTTTTAAAAGCCGCTCCTTTTTCTTATATCCTGAATGTCGCTTAGCTTTTCCAAACCTTCCTCATATTAAGTCGGAATTAAAATCTTTCTCTCCCGATTTGATTCATGTTGCAACCCCATTTAATATCGGCCTTTGTGGTGTTTATTTTGCAAAGAAATTAAACATACCGCTTGTCGGTTCGTATCACACCAATTTTGAAGATTATTTACACTATTATCACCTTCATTTTCTTTCGAAGATCCATTGGAATTACATGCACTGGTTTCATCAAACCTGTAGAAAACTCTTCGTTCCCTCACTTGAAACCCACCTACAATTAAAGCACCATGGATTTTCAAATTTGGAAATTTGGCCACGGGGCGTAGATTGCCAACTTTATCACCCTCATTATGATAAAAGTGCAGTTCATAACCTTTACTCTATAAAAGAAAGATATCTGCTAACATATGTAGGCAGATTAGCACCGGAAAAGGATATAAGGACACTAATGACCATCGCTAATTCAATCCCAGCTGAATTAAATGAAAAGTTACATTGGTTAATAGTCGGGGACGGTCCATTACGAAAGGAATTGGAAGCACAGGCCGCAGTAAATATGACCTTTACAGGATTCTTAAATGGAAAAAGTTTGGCCGAAGTCTATTCAGCATCTGATCTATTCGTTTTCCCCTCACCCACGGAAACCTTTGGAAATGTTGTTCTAGAGTCCCTTGCCAGTGGAACACCTGTTATAGGTGCGAAGGCTGGGGGTGTTAAGAATATCATTAAATCCGGAGTTACGGGGTATTTATGTAGACCTGGTAATGTGCAGGAATTTAGTGACGCGATTATTAAGATTTTGTGTAATGACGGACTACGTGAACAAATGGCAAGCGCCGGAAGGGATTACGCATTAACACAGAGATGGGATCAGATATTTGAAGATCTTATTTGGCATTACAGAAACGTTATCGATGAACAAAACAGACAAGCATTCATCTCATGAGAATATTCCAATACCAAGTTCTTATTACCCATATGAAAAAATAAGATGGATTAAGGTGCATTATTTAAAAGTTTAGGGGGTGTTTATGCTGAAAATATTACGGCTTGGGCATGCCATGTATGTTTTAGAAAGTAAGTTAGGAAAAAAGTATTTAATTGACCCCTTCTTCGATTTAAATCCTGGCTTTCCACCACAATTAAACACGGCTGATTTCTACCAATCCATTGATTGTGTATTTCTAACCCACGGCCATTTTGATCATACCAGTGGTCTCAGCAAGTTGATTGAACATAAGCCTGATATTATGATTGTTGCACAATATGAATTGGCCTTAATTCTTCTGCAGCAAGGAATGAAGAATGTGCTTCCTATTAATCTAGGAGGTTCGGTTTCCTTTGAGGAGTTAACTGCAACGATGGTTCAGGCAAAACATACCTCTTCCTATGGTGAAACCCAAGGATCTCCTGTTTATGCTGGCGAGTCAGCTGGTTATATTTTTGACTTTAAGGATGATTATACCGTTTACCACTCAGGTGATACGGCATTAATGTCAGATATGAAATTAATTCAGGATGTATATGTTCCAGACATTGCGATCCTCTCCTCATCGGGCCATTTTACAATGGGGCCAAAAGAAGCCGCTTATGCTGTTAAAAAATTATTGAATGTTAAATATGTAATTCCTAGTCATACCTTCCCGACAAATGAAACAGCTGCTTCTCCTGAATCATTAACTCGATTATTAAAAGCTTTTCCTGTGGTTGACTTTATGGTTGATAAAGATAAAGAGTTACAAGAATTATTAAAGGATTATTCAAAAACAGCAGTGATTACACTTGCTTATGGAGAAGAAAAAGAATTCGATCATAACCTTTGGTCAGAAGAGTTGGTCGGTAAGGAATTCTCATGATGGAAACAAAGCACCTTATGAGAGGGTGCTTTATTTTGTTTGATCTATTGGACAATCTAATCAAACGTTTGATTAGTTTTTTTCTTTGCCCTAGAAATTAACTTTACAAGGTGCCTATGCATATACTGTTTTAGTTTTATGCCTATGTTATGGAGGAACTTTATGAATAACTACCCATTGTACCCCTACTATAGTAAGGAAACAAAATGCGAAGAGAAACCTATTGCCTTCCCCTCTCAGCATCAGAATCAGCAGCCAGGTTTGGAATATTTAATGAATCCCAGACCCATATACGAGAACCTGTCCTATTTAGGGAGTCACAAGCTGCAGGATAAAGTCGCAATTGTTACTGGTGGTGATAGTGGTATTGGTCGTGCAGTTGCAGTAGCTTTTGCAAAAGAAGGTGCAGATGTTGTAATCGCCTACCTTTACGAACAGCAAGATGCAGAAGAAACCAAGGGGCGAATTGAACAGATTGGAAGGAAATGCTTGGCTATCCCAACTGACCTGCGTTATAAGGACAATTGCAATAAGGTCCTTGAACAAACCATCAAAGCATACGGAAAGGTAGATATTCTTGTAAATAATGCTGCAGTACAATTTCCACAGGATAATCTGACAGATATCTCTGAAGCGCAGTTGATCAATACTTTTGCAACCAACATCTTTTCCTATTTCTTTATGTCCCAAGCTGCGTTGCCCCATTTAAAGGCAGGCAGTTCCATTATTAATACGGCCTCAATAACAGCTTATCGCGGGGAAAAGACTTTAATAGATTACTCATCAACTAAGGGCGCGATCGTTTCTTTTACACGCTCGCTTTCTCACAATATTGTTGAACAGGGTATTCGCGTAAATGCTGTGGCACCAGGACCTATCTGGACCCCGCTTATCCCTTCTTCTTTCTCAGCAGAGCAAGTATCAACCTTTGGAACAGACACACCAATGAAGCGAGCAGGACAGCCCTTTGAACTCGCACCAACCTACGTCTATCTTGCCAGCCAAGATTCCCAATACGTAACCGGACAAACACTACACGTCAATGGCGGCGACTATATTAGCTCTTAAAACTCGAGGGTTAAAAGAGGGTGTCAGGCACCGCTCATGGACATTTGTCCACGAGCGGTGCCTGACACCAAGATAACAACTAAAGAAACACTGACACCATCAACACCGTTCTCTTCCAAGCTCTACTGCGGTGGTTTTTTCAGCATTGAAGGAAGATATCCGGAATGTTAGGGTAAAGTCTTCGAACTTACAACGATATTTTTCTAGTTGATCCTGTCCGCACGAATTGCTGCCAAGACCGTTTTGTTTGTAGTCAATATTTAAGACTACATAGTCCCTCGGCTTTAAATCGACGGTATGCTTGGCTTTTTCAAGATCGCTAACTTCATAGTGTGATGCGCTAAAGTTAAAGGTTTCACTCGCAATAAATATAAGTCCGTTCGCATCATCATCAGTAAAGCTGACCCAATCACAGTCGGAACGATTGCCATTCTCTTGCGGTTTCACATAATTTGTAAACAGCTCATCCACTTTCTTACTATACACACCGAGATGATTCGCTTGTTTTGAATCTGGATAACTCTCTCCCGGGCCTCTCCCGCGCCATTGCGTATGAACAAACTCATTATTTAGCTGCAGGTGCAGACCAAGGCGTGGCACCATGGCTGGGGCATTTTGCCTCATTCCGGAAGCAATTCCATCAATACTGCAAAGAATATCACCGTCTGGATAGATACTGTATTGATATTTAAGTTGGTAGTACCAAGAACTGTTAGTTGTCCCATACAACGCATCTGTTTGCCATTTAAAAACACCGTCTTTCAGCTCATAGCTGACCTTTTCAACCAGTTGATGCCCAAGATGCATGAAATATTTTGTTCGGTAATCGTTAAGTAAGTACATATCATTGTCAATTGGAGCACGCCAGAAGTTGAACTGCGGACCCTTTTCGATCTGGATTTTTCCATTTCGGGTTACTTGTATTAATGTTCCTTTGACACCATCGAAAGTGACGGTAAAATCAGTGCCGCTAACCTTTAATAACGCCCCATCTTTTTTAACCTGGAGCTCTCCATCACCATGTGCTTTGGGTAATTTCGACCTGCCAGGGAGCACAAAGGAGGCATTCGCTAATTCATGACCTTTCACACCCCAGGATGTATCCTGATTAAGTTTATATGAAAATACCAAATAATAATTAGCTCCGCTTACTTTCTCTATGTCCTGCCCAACTGTCAGCTGAATCTCTGCTGTTTCCCGTCCAGATAACTTTGGAAACTCTACTTCAAACGATTCAACCATTCGATCATCCTCAAATAACGAACATGTTAAATCCAAATGGTCTAATGATAAGAAATCATATCGATTAATAAGACGGAAAATTCCCTTCTCGCTATCCATACATTCTGTTTGAACTGGCTCAATCACCTTTTTATACTCATTAAGACTTGGAGACGGTGTACCGTCTGGCATGATTAACCCATCGATACAGAAGTTTCCATTCGTTGGGTCATCACCAAAATCACCGCCGTACTGATAGTAAACCGTACCATCCTCTGCCACCGTTTCAATCCCATGATCAAACCACTCCCAAACAAATCCGCCTTGTAGTTTATCATACTTATAAAATAAGTCCTGATATTCTTTTAAATTTCCAGGTCCATTTCCCATGGCATGGGCATATTCACAGAGAATATGAGGTTTTTTTGACCTTTCAATCACCTGATCCATCGTCCGTCTTTCCTTATGTTCTAGCCATGTATACATCGTGCTGTATACATCTGTCACCTCCGCTTCAGAATCTCCTTCATAATGAACAAGTCGAGTCGGGTCCATTTCCTTTGCACGCTTAGCCATGGCTCGGAAATTATGACCAAAAGCAGATTCATTTCCCAGCGACCACATGATAATACACGGGTGGTTTTTATCACGTTCAATCATCCGTTCCAGCCTTGAAACATACGCAGTTTCCCATGCTGGATCATTACTGATCCAATCATACTTCCCTGTCAATTCAAAACCATGACATTCTAAATCCGCCTCATCAATCACATACATCCCGTATTGATCGCAAAGATCGTAAAAATAATGCGCATTCGGATAATGAGCCGTACGAATAGCATTAATATTATTTTGCTTCATTGTCTTAATATCCCGCTCTATTTCTTCTCGAGTAACAACCCTCCCTGTTCTCGGGTTATAGTCATGACGATTCACACCCTTGAACTTAATTGCCACGCCATTTACAAGGAATGTATCATCCGCCATGACAATAGAACGAAATCCTACATGCTGATGAATGACTTCAATAATATTTCCATCTTCCTTTACAGTCATATAGAGGTGGTATAAATTAGGCTGCTCCGCACTCCATTTCAAGGGGGACACTATATCCATGCTAAAAGGTTCGTCAGCTCTTTTTTCCTCGATAAAAACTTGCTTGCCATCTGGATCCATTAATTGATAAATAATATTTTGGTTGCGTTGTTGTGTCAGCGAAACTGAAACGGTAAGGGCAGCGTCCTTCCACTCCTTATCAAACTCCGTGGTAACGGTAAAGTCATATAGTCCTGTTACTGGTCGAGTATATAGTTCAACGTCACGAAAAATTCCGCTTAGCCACCACATATCTTGGTCTTCTAAATACGTCCCATCTGACCACTGAAACACGCGGACAGTCAAACTGTTTGTACCCTGTCTGCACAATTTCGTAATATCAAATTCTGATTGGATCCGAGCACCTTTACTATAGCCTGCAAATTCTCCATTAATATAAAATTCGAAGGCAGAATCAACACCATTAAATCGAAGGATTAATTGTTCTCCTTCTATATTCCGATTAAACTCAAATTCTCGTCGATAAATACCTGTTGGGTTTTCTGTAGGGACACGCGGTGGAATAATCGGGAAATTGTACCACAGATCAGAATAATGCATCTTCCCGTATCCTTGCATTTGCCAGTTGCCGGGCACAGCAATTTCATTCCAATCTTTTGTATCTAAATCCTCGTCATAAAAGCCATCGGGCCAATATTCAGGGGCTTCTAGAAAAGTAAATTTCCAAATTCCATTAAGTTTTTGATAGTAGTGGCTATTGACCGAATCATCCGTTTCAGCCGCACCAAGAGAAGGATAGCTGTTAAAGTGAGCACGAGCACTCAAGCGGTTTATACCATCTGTATAGATGTTTTCCCATCTTTTTAATTTTTTCATCATTTAACCCCTCAATCGTTTGAGTTTTTATTCCAATTCGGAGGTAACGTAAAATGTTTAAATATTTAGCAGCCAGCCTTACTTATCTTCAACGCGTCGGCTCTCTGCAACGAGAATTTGTCCAAGGATAAGGAATACGCTCGATGTCCAAGTAAATGCTGGATCACGAAGTCCAGTCCCAGTTAGTGCATCAAAGTTTTCCGCCATATCTGATTTTGTTGCCATCGCACAGAATTTCTCTGCCACGTCGAGAGCTGCCTCCTTTCTGCCGGATGAAAGCAACCCATCCGCGAGCAGCATAGTGGTTGGTGCCCAGATTGGCCCTCGCCAATATCCATCTGTTCTGTAGAACGTACTGTCTGGCATCTCGGTTGCTAGTCCATATTCTGTTAAAAACCCCTTGGACGTTATATCTTCTACCAGCCTATTTAAGATTTCAGGCGGAAGCCTATCTCCGAGAATCAGAGGGATATATAAGACCAGACTGTTAGATTCGATGACTTCATGTGTTCCTGACCGTTTTGCTACAAAGTTATGCCCCGTCCAAAAATGGTCAATCATTCTACTTAACAACGCTTGAGATTCATCCATCCATTGTCTAGCCTCATCATATTTTCCCAGCTTACAAGCAATCTCCGACAGAACCTCCATTTGAATTACTAGGAAAGAAGAAAGGTCGGGACTTTCAACTGGTGTTCCCTTGTGAAAAATTGTGCTGTTATCCCAACCACTGTCATTTCCATGATTATATTGCGGAATTCCGTCTTGGTCGCTATCTTGGAACGTCAGCCACCACTTCGTCCATTTCTCTAGCGGATGATAGACTTCCCGAAGCTTTTCCTCTGTAACAAAATTGTTTTGTTCCCACATGCGCCTTAGAGTCCAGCCATGGATGGGCGGTTTGGTAAAATTCCATAACGCAGACCTATTATTGACAAAGTCCGGCAGCATTCCTGATTCATCCTGCAAATCAAAAAAGATCATAAACTGATCCCAGGCGAGCTCGGGGTTATTTTTTGCTAATGCAAGGGCATTAAAGCAGTGATCCCAACTCCATATGTTTGTCATCCAGTTCTTCGACATATACATCGCATGCCTAGTAAGCATTCCTTCAGACGGAACAACACAGGACCAAGTAATATAGGAGGCTTTCTCTTTTCCTTTTGCATACTTATCCGGAATCTCAAGGGTATTTTCTAACCATGACTCATATTCCTTTGCAACTTTTTTATGCCCTTTTGTAAAAGCAGAATAAGAGCGGTTCGTGTAAATGGTCGTAAATTCCTCAATTACACCTTCCATTTCCCCCATGTCCGAATTCGGAAGAAAATCGACAATAATTTTTTCACAACGCTGCTCTATGAAAGGTGCGTCCACAACGAGGCGTCCCTTTATCGAAGTAACCATGTATCGCATTTCCTGACGGGAATGGTTAACTTCCCAACGATCCTCTTCCACCGCAACTGCATAATCATAAGCACCAGTAATACCTGTCAGTCTTACGCCAACTCCATGACTTCTAATTTGTAAAACACGGGATTCTGTTATACAAAATGCTGCAAACCCTGCCGTGCTTTCGAGCCGGAGCATACTCGGAAGTAGTACCGCGTTATAAGGAAGAGAGCTTCCCTCAAACGTAATATCAATCCGGAACACCTCTCCAAACTCATTGTCTCCATTTCGGATATTACGGAGGTAAAGCGGACTATCCCCGTCCTCGTGATGATTTGGTGAAATGGTTATAAAAGAACCATATCGGCTGAAGGGGATTTTTTTTATATCAAACATTAGATCCACTCACTTTCAACATTCATTTGTTATCCGATCATTCGTATTTACCAGGAACTCTTGATCCGTTTCGAAGAATTTCGGTCTGATTAAATAAGTAAAATATGCATAGCCGAGAAGGAGAAGCAGACCCGCTAAAATAAATGGAAGGGTATAGTTTTTTCCAGCTAAGATAATCCCGACAAGAAATGCGGCTAATGCTGAACCAACGCTTCGAAATACGGCTCTCATTCCTGCATACAAATCCCTTTCCTCATCCTTAAAAGATGACATGGATAAACTGTCAGCCAGATTAGTCAGCATCGTAAATACCCCGCCTCTTACTAATAAAAGCGTGGAAAAGATATAAGAATTGATGTTTAAAAATAACAGAAGGCAAAGAATGATATTCACCATGTAAATATAAAGAAATGTCTTTTTCACCCCGAAACGGTCGATCAGTGCTGGTGAAAAAACAGAACCGATAAACAGCGCCAGACCATTTAGAGCCAGCAGCATCGAAACAGACTCATTCGAGAAATCAAAACGAAACTTAATAAATAAATTTAAGTAAGGCTGTAGACAGGAAACTGCACCACCAGTAATCAGGGCGAAAACAGCAAAAAATAATAACTTTTGCTTTACATCTCTCGTAAGCTTACTTTTAGTTTCAACGAAAGTTTTCGGTTCAGGACCTTCTATCCTCTGATCTTGGTCTTCCCGTGCAACTGTTTTCCTTCGTTGCTCCGTTGGCAGCAAACTTCCCCTTGTAAAGGCTAATAATAGAAACAATATGGATGTGGCTAACAATGTATTTTGGTAGCCTCTCTCTGAAAGCTCAATCCAATGTGGCAAAAAGCCGCCAATTAGCGTTCCCGCTCCCATAAAAGCAGTAAACACTGCGAATAAAAAGCTATAAGCCTGGGTTTCTTCCCTTTTTGACCGGCTATAATGAAACAACAACTGTATTTCCGTTGTTTCCACAAGCGTTAGACCCATGGAAACCACAAATTGAGCACAAAAAAAGAATGCAAAGCCTTCTGCAAAAGCAAAAATGCTGCATCCAATGGCAATACTTGTAATCCCTGTAACCAGCAGCTTTTTCCGGCCTGTTTTTTTAGCCAAGATGCTCACAGGTATTGCAAGGATTCCCATTACTAAAATACCCATTGAGGTGATGAGTCCTATTTGCTTTTCTGTCATACCCATTTCAATTAAATGCAGATTCAAAATTAAGGTAAACATTCCAATGCTCAGCCCGTACAGAGATTCTGTGGCTAAAAAACGTTTCACACCAGACGGCAATGTAAGAAATCGTAACGACTGTATCATAGAGTGTTTCAACCTTTCATTTACCTAAAAGTTAAAGGATAGTCATATTCCATTTATAAAACTAACCAATCAGAAGGGATAACCCCCTTCTAATTAGCCCTTGTTTTCACTTCAAAAAACTCAACTCATTACCCCTTTACCCCTGACTTAGAAACATCCTCGACAATGTAACGCTGTGCAGCGAAGAAAAGAATGAGCGGCGGGATGCTGATTAGGAAGGTTATCGCCATGATTCCCTCCATATCTACACCAAACATTCCTTTGAACTGTGCAAGTCCAAGTGTCAAAGTATATTTACTCTGGTCATTTAGAAACACGAGTGGCCCTAGGTAATCATTCCAGCAGTTCAACATGCTGAACACTCCCACTAAGATTAAAACTGGCTTCATCAGCGGAAGATAAATTTTATAAAAAATTTGGAACGAGTTTGCACCATCTATCCTCGCTGCTTCATCCAGTTCTTTGGGGATGCCCATAATAAACTGGCGCATCAAAAAGATATAAAATGGAGCACCGAACCAGGCTGGAACAATCAAGGGTTTTAGCGTGTTGATCCAGCCAAGGAAGTTAAATTCCATATATAAAGGAATCATCGTTACTTCCCACGGAATCATCATTGTGGCTAGAAGAACCATAAATAAGAAATCCCGTCCTTTGAAAGTAAATCTTGCAAACCCATAGGCAACCAGTGAAGACGAAACTATTTGACCCAGAGTTGCCAAGATGGTCACCGTGAGTGAATTTGTTAGAAATTGCGTGAAGGGCTGGGATATCCAGGCTTCCTTAAAATTTTCAAAGTGAAGACTGGAGGGAATCCACTTTGGCGGGAACAGATAAAGCTCTTCAGGTGATTTTAATGATGTGGTTACCATCCAAAATAATGGCGCCAGGAATAACAGCGAGAAAAAGAATAAAAGAACGTATATAAAGGTTTTTTCAACCCTTCTTTTTATTTTCATAATAAAACCCCTCGTATTGATAAATTGGCTTCAATCCTATTTCTTCTTTTTAACTTCTCCTTCGTAGTAAACCCAGGCCGACGAGGATTTAAATACTAGCATTGTTAATCCTAAAACTATCAAAAACATAAACCATGCATTTGCGGAAGAGTATCCCATTTTAAAATATTTAAAGGCATTTTCGTAAACATACATTGCGTAAAAATAGGTTGAATTGAGCGGTCCGCCGCCAGTTAATAACAGAGCTAACGTCAATTGCTGGAAAGCTGCTATTATCGTTGTGATAACATTAAATAGTATGGTTGGTGTTAAGAGCGGCAAGGTGATTTTGAAGAACTGAGTTATTTTATTAGCTCCATCGATAGATGCAGCTTCATAAAGTTCTCCTGAAATACCTTTTAAACCTGCCAGGAAAATTAACATCATCGTACCTTGACCCCAAAGGCTGGCAATGACCATCGCTACAAGTGCCCAGCCCGTCTCATTAAGCCAGTTAGGACCTGTTATATCAACCAAGGAAAGAAAGTAATTAAGAATACCGTATTCACCATTGAATACCCAAGCCCAGATCATCGCAAGTGCAACGCCCGAAATGACGGACGGCAGGTAGAAAAAGGTTCGGAAAAAGGAGTGACCTTTAACATTTTGATTCAATAAAATGGCTAAAACTAGGGCTACAATAATATTTAAAGGAACAAATAGTGCCGCAAATTTAACCGTCACCCCTAATGACTTCCAAAAAAGCGGATCATCCGTAAACATGGTCTTATAGTTATCTAGACCGATAAAGGTCGCCTCACCGACAACCGGCCAATCATAGAAGCTGATAAAAAGAGAATATACTAATGGTCCGAGCGTAAAAGCAAGAAATCCAATGACCCATGGGGAGATAAAAAGAAGTGGGACAATCTTGTCCCACTTTATTTTCTTTTTCTTGTTTATTTCCACATAGGGTGTTGGAGAGGCAGGTAAAGATTTCATCATGAACACCCCACTTATTTAGTCTTACTACTTCATATATTTCTCAGAGTCCTTTGCGGCTTTATTTAGTAGTTTCTCAGCATCCTGTCCAAGCATAACTGCATTCACAGCTGCAGACAGGTTACGGTTGATTTCATTCCAATTTTTATTTAAAAGAAATGCTGGTGTATCATCAGATCGTTCAAGCATTTTATAGAAAGGGCTAACTAATGGATCCTGCTCCATATTCAATTCCTTTACCACGCTGATTCGAACGGGTAAATCCGCCGTACGCATTTTAATTGCTTCAGGTGAGGAATAAAACTTCACAAATTTGTAAGCAAGATCCTTATGCTTAGAATCCTTCGCTACTGATACTGCAGAAGAAGCAATAACCCCTTTTGCTGGCTTGTCGCCAAATGATGGGACTTCAACCGTTCCAAAATTAATCTTAGCTTCTTTAAATCCTTCTAAAGGCCAAATACCGCTTTCCCACATTGCGATCTTTCCTGCTTTGAAAATATCATCACCGCTTTGTTGGTTTTTCCCGCCAACAAGAACAGCGCTTTTATCCTTAAGAAGGTCACTTAAAATATGAATTGATTCAATTGTTTCAGGACTGTTCATATAGCCCTTAACTTCTTTCCCGTCTTTACTGATGAAGCTGCCGCCATTGCTCCAAACCAACCCTTGGAGATCATACGTGTCTGGCTCTGGCACGATTCCAACACCATATTGCTTTTTGCTCGGGTCAGATAATTTCTTTGCAATTTGTTGGAAGTCATCCCAAGTCCAGCCATCCTTTGGATACGGGACGTTAGCTGCATCAAATAAATCTTTGTTATAATACACAACCCGTGTTGTAAAGCCAGCGGGCATACCATAAATTTTTCCGTTCATGCTGGAATAATTAAATAACCCTTGATAAAAATCATCCATATCCATTTCGGCATCACCTTCGATATAATCATCAAGCGGCTCAAGTGATTCGTAATATGCAGGGAAATTCCACATATACATCATATCTGGCGGATTTTTTGCTCCAAAGGATGCGGCTAGCTTCTGGTCAAAACCATCACCGTAAGCTTCCACTTGAACCTTTACTCCAGGATTCTTTTCTTCAAACTTTTTAGCAATATCCTGCTGAATCTTTAATGCCTCACCGGAGTCCCAAGTAGCAAAGCGAAGAATAATATTTCCTTTTCCATCCTTCTCATCCCCAGTTCCACCAGAGGCTTTTTCCTCTGAACTACTGTTCGAACAAGCGGCCAAGGAGAAGATGCTAACTACTAATAAAATCATGGCTAGAAAGCTGATTTTCCTCATTCTGAATTTCCCCCTTTATAGATAAAAAATTAACCGCCTTCATTGTACTTCTAATGAAAGCGGTCTCACACTGAAATTCATCTTAACTTGTTAGTAATAATGTTTTTATTTTCTGTTATATTTAACGTAAAGGGGTAAATTTGTCCGAATCGATTCTCCTTTTTGTTTGACGATAATCAGATGGTGTCTGTCCCGTACATTTTTTAAACCATTTACTAAAATATTTACCGTCATACACCCCAACCTTTTCCCCTATTTCCTGTAACGTAAGAGAAGTGGTTTCAAGCAATTCACAGGCAGTATTTAGTTTTATCTTTTCCGTAAATGTTTGGAAGCTTTCCCCGACGGACTTACTAAAAAGTGTGCTAAAATGACTTCTACTAAGGCCGACTTCATTGGCAACATCAACCGATGAGTAGGATTCTGAAAGGTCCTTCGTAATCAGCAGAACCGCTTTTTGAATTGGTCCCGGCCATTTTTCATCAATTTCATATGTTAAGACTTCCGGTCCATTAGTGTCTTGTTCTTTCTCTTCTGATTTTTGGATTTCATCAGTGAATTGTTTAAGGTATTCTTCAAATTCATCATCTTGGAAAGCTGTTTTTAAAATATAACCAGAAGCACCCACCTTAATGCCTTCCTGGGCATATTCAAAATCCCGATGGCAGCTTAATAGCAGGATCTTCGTGGCCGGTGCGGCTTGTTTAATTTTTCGGGCCAGTTCAATGCCGTTCTGTTCTGGCATGACAATATCAGTAATGACAACCTCGGGAGAGTGTTCAAGGAACATTTCCCAGCCCTTTTGACCGTTAGATGCATCCGCTACCACTTCCATATTGAATTTCTTCCAATTTACCGTGGCCATTAACCCTTTTCGGACGATATATTCATCATCAACTACTATGACTTTGATCACGTGGACACCCTCCTTTTTGGCCAGCGCATTTTAATTGTTGTTCCAGCCTTTGGACTTGATTCTATTATCAGCCCATATTCACTTCCAAAATGAAGCTTAAGCCGCTGATCGACATTAAACACGCCTATTCCTCGTACTTTGTCCTTTGTGGAAAGGTCATTAAGTAAGTTTAGTGCTGTTTGTTCACTCATTCCTTTTCCGTTATCACTCAAGACAAGCTCTAAGAAGTCTGAATGGTCTGCAATGGTTAATTCAATTTTTCCCTGTCCATCTTCAAAGGCATGGAAAAAAATATTTTCAAATAATGGCTGCAAGGACAACCTAGGAATCAAATATTCAAGGCATTCCGGATTGACCTTTTCTAGGTACTCAAACATATGTCCAAAACGGATTTCCTGCACTTTCAAATAGTGTCTGATTGTATCCAGCTCTTTTTTCAATGGAATCAATTCATCAGCAAAATTGAGATTTTCATGAAGAACTTCGGTAAGATGGTAAATCATTTGCTGAACTTCCTTGGCATTACTAAGCCTCGCCTTCCACTGAATGGAGTTTAGCGTATTAAACAACAAATGGGGATTGATTTGATAATGAAAAGCCCTTAACTCTGCTTTCCTTTTTAACCGTTCCGTCTCTCCGATTTCATCAATTAATTCCTTAATTTGCTGGACCATCAGATTAAAGCTGATCGTTAATTTCCCAATTTCATCATTTTCTTTTACAGGAATCTGAGTCTGCAGCTCACCAACACTTACTAGTTCCATTGATTCCTTCAACTTTCTGATTCGTTTTGCAAGCGGTGCAGAAAAGACCATCGCTAGTATGATAGCCAGGATAATTAAAAAGAAAATACCCAGCATAGTATAGTTAAAGATAACATCCGAAGATTGGTAAAATAGTTTTTCAGGGACTCGGACTTCAATTTTCCAGCCAAAGGCATTAATATTTTTCATCCTGACAACGTCACTGGAAAGTCTCTCTCTATTTGCCTTTGTTCGGTAAAGGACCTTATTCTTTTCATTATAAATGGTTATAAAGGCGTGGACATCTCTTTCAAGATACGTAATATATGAAAAAAGCTCCTCGGCATCCGTCTCTATCAGCAGCTTGCTTCCCTTTAAAATTCCATATTGGCTCTGGATCGGCAATACAAGCCCTATCATTTGTTCAGGGGCTTTACTGCTATCATAATGATTAGCTTTATAAAATCCAATCCAGCGATCCCCTTGTTTTATTTTGCTTGCTTCCTTCCAAAAGGGCATTTGAAACAGTTTTTGAGAATTAAGATGATTTCCCCCATAATAATATCCGGAATTTGTAATTAAGTAGATTCCTTTCGTATTAAAAGTTTTATGGGCTTCAAGGAATCTCTCAAAATTCTTTTTCTCAATGAATCCTTCATATGTCCTTGGAATCTCCTCTTTAATGACTATTAATGTAGGGTCGGATAAATATTGATGAATATCGTTTGAAACGACAAACATCTGATTAATAGTATTTTCTAATTGTGTTTCAAGCTGTGAAACAGCAAAGTTTTCATAATCATTAAATTGTTTATTTACAATCGTGGATGATTTTTGATAAGAGAGATAACCGAATAAAAGAAGAGGAATCAGTGCCACTACGATGAAAAACAGCATTAACTTAGTGCGAAAGCTGCCATACGAATGAATTTTAAGTTTTGTGGTTATATATTTAATAACTTCGATCGTCCTATTCAAACCTAGTTGTTTCCGCATGATTTCACAGTCTCCATAACAGCAAGTCTCTTCCTTCTATTACTCGTAATCGTTTTCATAAAATCACCCTAATCATAAACCAGAGTTGTTATAATTTCTATAGATTCCTCCTGTGTTTTTAGTTGGTAGTTACCACCACTTTTATGAAAATAAAAATGAAGGGTCAAGGAGAGAAAACTTTCCTTGACCCTTCATTTTTAGATTCACAAAATTTTATAATTCAATCTTATATTTCTGTTCACTTATACCTTTTATAGAGAAGACTCGTTCCACGTAGTGAATTTCTTTGTCCGACATTAACATGATGGTGGAACTCCTGGTCCCGTAATTCTCACTTTTTATAAACAGCGGTGAAAGCCTTCTTTCCCATTCTAATGAAACGCCTGTGTTTGGAAGAAGTTCGTCCGGAGCTTGGTCCGTATCATGAAGGATGCCGAGAAGGTGTTCTACCAGCCCATCCTGGTCCCCGTTGATCATTTTGGACATACCAGCCTTACCTTTTTGAACCTTTGGCCACTCAGTGTTTAGTAAGTGGTTGCTGACACCATAAATCCCAGGTACAATCTTTTGCAGTTCTTGCCCTTTATTTGAGTAATAAAATAGTTCATTACAATCACCGGCCAATAAGTTATAGCCTGGGTACAGATCTTTACGTTCTCCAAGATCTTTCATATATTCCTCTATATTTCCTTCGTGTTTTAAGGCATCGGTAACCAATTCGCCCCGTGAGCGCTTTCCTTCCGTTACTTCCTTTGGATCGCGATAATTAGTCAACGCCGCAAACCGTCCCCTTGTTGTAACCCCCATCCAGGTACCCATTTTTTCTAAATCCCTGCCAGCAAGGATGTCAGGCCGGTCTTCCCAGTAATGGACCGGTTCGGTGGGTCGCCCGAGGAATTCATCTCGGTTTGCTGCCACAATCAGCTTGTAGATTGGATGGACATGATAAGCAAAAAGTATTAAACACATCAGAAATCACAGCCTTTTAATCAATTATCCATGGCTTTTTCAACCTTTACGTTTATTGAGCATTTTTTTGATCAGACGAATCTGACCTCTATGACTCAGTTCATCTTCAAACACATGGAACCATTTAAAGAAATTATTCGCATGGCGATCGTGCCAAAACGGCGTTTGTTCATATAACCATTCATCAGGAATCGTTTTAAACATTTCGATGGTTGTATTCCGTGCTTCAGCCATTTGCTCCAAGTAATAATCAATTGTATTGTCCTTAATCGTTTCTCGCCCAAGACTTCCTAAATCTAGGGCTGGAAGTAAAATGCTTAACTCTTTCTCATTTAGGTCCCGGTTCTCAAACGTTATAACTTGATACGTCTTTTCGACCGCAGCCAAATGAGCCAGCAGCATTCCTATTGAATTTGCCTCCTCATCAAAAAGGAAGTCTAACTCTTCCACTGTTAGTCCCTTTACAGCTTCAATCGTGGTGTACCTTGTATAATTCATCATCGACACCAATTTACTGAACTCCAACCCCAAACTATCTTTTTGATCGATTATATATAATGTATCCAAATCCATGCTATTACCTCCGTATGGAAAAATAAACCACTCATTCTAATTCGCCATCTTCTTAGTAAATCCTTTTAACATAGAGGAAATCCTTTAATAGGCTGAAATTGCTAAAAAGAATAACATCTATTTCCGATGTTTCATCCGTAACTTTGGAAATGATAATAGTTATGAACCAATTCATTTGGAGGTGTTGTTTCTCATGTCAGAATTAGAACCATTAGAATACGAAACAGGGACAGCGATTCGCGAATATGACATTATTGATATAACCCAAACCGCCTTAGGGTATGAAGTGCTCCTTGATATCGAACTAGACAGCGGTTATTCCTTAGCAAGAACTAAACTGGAAGTGACCCATGAGGACTTAGCAGGATATGAAACAAACGATATTGAAGAAGGAATTAAATATGCCTTGGGATTTTTCACTCATTAGCACACGAATATTTCAAGGGGAAATCTAGGGTGAACTGTGTTAAACTTGTTAATCTAGCCAACGACGGTTGGATGTACGTAAATGAGTAATGGAGTGGTTAAATGAGTAGTACAAAGGGGAAAGGCGGGACCGGTCGAGGAACCGGCAAAAAGGGCTGGACTCGATGGCAGGCAGGAGTCAAAAAAGCCAAAAGCGCCAAACCGTATGTCAGCAAAGGTGTAAAAAGAGCAAAAGATGCAGAGGAAAAACAGTAACAAAAATGGTGTAAAAATGGGTGTCAGGCACCGCTCGTGGACAAATGTCCACGGGTGGTGCCTGACACCCTATTCTGTTTTATAAAATTAACCGAATTTGATTTCCAGAAGGGTCTTCGGTTACAAAGTAATCTGCTTCCTTCGTAATTTGTGCACCTATTTGTGTTAGTTGGTTCAATGCTTTCTCTCTTGCTGCCGTGTCAGGGAAAACAAGTGAGTACCAATTTAATCCTACACTGTTTTTCGGTGGGTTGGCAGCCCCTGCTCCCTGCCAAGTATTGATGGCAATATGATGATGATATCTGCCTGTCGATAGGAATGCCGCTTGTGGATAGTAACTAACTACTTCAAAACCAAGTCCCTTTGTGTAGAACTCTTCAGCTTTTGGCAAATTGCTGACATGCAGGTGAATATGCCCCATAAGCGTACCTACTGGTAAACATTTCCATTCCCCATCACTTTCCGCAATAATCCCATTTCCATCAAGCTCTTCAGTTGCCATTTCAACTAAGCCGTTTTTCCATTTCCATTCTGAAGAAGGGCGGTCCCGGTACACTTCAATCCCGTTGCCGTCTGGGTCATTAAGGTATAACGCCTCACTTACATAGTGATCTGCTGCACCGAGCGGATATCCAGTTTGGACCATGTGCCGTAAAAAAACCGATAAATCTGCTCGTGATGGAAGTAAGATGGCAAAGTGATACAAGCCTGACGTACGACCTGATTTCGCCACAACATCCTTCGGCTGCTCTATTGTTAATAATGCCTTTTTTCCATCGGTCGTTAAGACCGCTTTACGCTCTGATTTTTCCAATACTTTAAAGCCCATGATACTTTGATAAAAGGTAAGTGAATAATCGAGATTTTTCACCTTAATATTGACCTCTCCGACATATATATTTGGAGCTTGATGAAATTGATCCATTTTCTCCTCATCCTTTCGTCCATCAGTTATATAATAAATTTTTCTTTATTTTTAGTAAGGTTATCATACATACCATTCATTCGATTCCAATCACCTATGATTACAGTGTACTTTAATTTTATCTCGAATTCAAGTATTTTAAATTAAAAACAAATTGAAGACCAGCCCATATTTATGCCACAAAAAAGGGCTCTTCCGCTATGCGAAAAAGCCCTAAAACCTTGTTTCCCGTTTTTTATGCTTCTACAATGTCTGGTTGTTTATAGACTTCGTTTTCAAATTCACCTGTTACTTTACTGGTTAATATACCGGATGTCATTGCTCCGCTAACGTTTAAAGCTGTCCGTCCCATGTCAATAAGAGGCTCGACTGAGATGAGCAAACCAACAATCGCAATTGGAAGATTCATAACTGATAGAACGATCAACGCTGCAAAGGTAGCGCC
>NZ_JBALSN010000003.1:0-360 GCF_036966985.1 Neobacillus drentensis
CCAACTTCTTTTTTTTCATTCAAGGCATTTTGCTCCTTTCAATTAAAGACCTGGAGATATATCATTTTTTTATTTCACCATTGTTTCTTAATTTGTTCCTGTGCGATTCTTAATATTTGTCCTTCGGGTGTATCCTTTTTAACAATTACATTTGTTTGATAATATTTACCTTTATAGTTAAGCTTCACAGTCACTTCGATCATATGTGTCACTCCTTTACATTTTTTAAAGTAGAAAAAAAGAAATCAAATTACACAACTTATTATTACTAGGTTATTTTTAATAAGTTAGGTTATTTTATGTAACCATAATACTTCCTGAATTAATTACCGTCAAGTAAAAAATCTCGAATTAAAGATA
>NZ_JBALSN010000003.1:387-1226 GCF_036966985.1 Neobacillus drentensis
GGTGCAGCTTTCATTCAAAGCCACAAAAGGCAGAGACATATTTTACATATCAAATATGTCCCTATCTATGATTTTATTGACTTTAACCTCTACAACCTAAATATAATTTCATGAGTGTGCAACTTAGGGTATCGTTGATAGTAAATAACCATCAAAAAAGAGCCTGTGTTAAATTGTTTCCTTTCAATTGAGTTTTCTTATACCGTCTAAGTATTAAACGCAATCTTCAAGATAAAAATAAATGAAGAAATTATAAAGGAGATACCATAAAGTTGAACACAGAATTCTTAGATTTACTGGCTCATAATTATGATAGTGAAGAAAAAGTGGTAACTGAGATTATTAATCTTGAAGCCATCCTCAATCTTCCAAAGGGGACTGAGCATTTTGTCAGTGATTTACACGGGGAGTATCATGCTTTTCAACATGTGCTAAGAAATGGTTCGGGTAGAGTAAAAGAGAAAATTAAAGACCTTTTTCAAGATGAACTATCTGATACAGAACTTAATGAATTTGCGACATTAGTTTATTATCCTGAAGAAAAATTAAAGTTAATTAGAGATAAGTGTGGCAATAAACAAGAATTACACCAATGGTACAAAGAAACCATTGACCATATGATTAAGCTCATTTCCTATGCCTCTTCTAAATATACACGCACAAAATTACGTAAAGCATTGCCTGAACAGTTTGTTTATATTATAGAAGAGCTACTATACAAAACGGATGAATCCACAAATAAGAAACAATATTATACAAAAATTGTTCAGCAAATTATTTCTCTTGGTCAGGCAGATAAGCTCATTACAGGTCTGGCTTATACGACTCAGAGGTTGGTA
>NZ_JBALSN010000004.1:0-252 GCF_036966985.1 Neobacillus drentensis
AATATCAAAGGAGAAGAATCCAACCTGCTCCTTGTTTATGGTTCAATCATTTAGGGTAAATTGAAAGGCAGAAGAATTCGATTATTAAAGGAGAAGAAAATGGCGGAGAATAATAACAAAACAAGTTACCCTAAAAATCTCTGGTCCGGCTTTCTTTTTGGCATAGGACTTGTCGCTTTTATCGATGAAGCAGTTTTTCATCAACTACTGCATTGGCATCATTTTTACGATAAATCCACGACTGCGTTCGGA
>NZ_JBALSN010000004.1:359-5371 GCF_036966985.1 Neobacillus drentensis
AAATTAATGGGTCTCCACCAAATTCGCTACGATGTTAATATCGTTCCATACGACATGGTTTGGTACATAACCTCAGTTTTGATGATAATAATTGGCATTGCTCTCCTCGCTCGCTCAAGAAGGAAATTCAGTAAAACAGGAGTTACAACGAACCATGCAAATAATTAATCATCTTCAGCATAGGGATGGTATGGAAGCCCATGGACTAAGCATCCAACTGATTTTATCAGTGCCGTTTTTCATTGCATTAGTCATTTATCTTTACGCAGCCATCCGAACTAAGCGGAAGAAAAAATCATGGCAGTCCTACCGAATTGTCATTTGGATTACAGGTATTTTCTGTGCATTATCGGCTATTATTGGGCCACTTGCTACTCGTTCTCATCAAGATTTCACGGCTCATATGCTCGGCCATCTCCTTCTCGGAATGCTAGCGCCACTATTACTGGTCTTGGCATGCCCAATGACACTGATTCTTCGAACACTAGACGTGAAGCACGCACGGACTTTATCCCATATTTCAAAAAGTAATCCCATTCGACTAATCACTCATCCGATGACGGCCTCTCTCCTGAATGTCGGAGGCCTTTGGGTCCTATATACGACTAGCCTTTATCAGACAATGGAACATAACGGGATGGTTCAAATTGCAGTTCACCTGCACGTATTTCTAGCAGGTTATCTTTTCACAGGTTCCTTTATTTATACAGATCCGCACCCACACCGGACGAGTTATCGCTATCGTTCATGTGTATTGATAATCGCCTTGGCATGTCACGGCATCCTTTCAAAATATATTTATGCTCATCCCCCTATGGGAGTTCCGATTGACCAAGCCAAAACGGGAGGATTGGTCATGTATTATGGCGGCGATGTCATTGATTTGATTCTGATTACGATCCTTTGTTACCAATGGTTCAAAGAAACCCGACCCAGAATGAATGAGGCTTTTAATGTATTAAATAAGTAAAAAGACTGTCCCAAGAAATCTTGGGGCAGTCTTATGTCTTATGTAACTTTGTCATCACTTAGTTTAGTTAAATAATAATTTACTAACTCCGGATATTCTTTTATTTCTGCTATCCCCTTTTCCGTTATCACATAGGTTCCTCGTTTAATTCTTTCAAACCAACCATAATAGTTCTTCGTCAAAATGGATGAGGTATTTTTCCCCGTTCCTAATTGAATTAACCTCCTAGGTGACAATGGACCCAAACATTCAAGATTACAAGCAATTTGGATACAATTTTCTTTATACGCAGTCATAATCTTGGTCCGATTACTGCCTCCTACATTATAGTCTGCACTGCGGCCATTAATTTCCTTTATAATAGACTCGCGCTTTAGTTTGTTTTTTCTATGCTTAAATGGCGCAGGATCAAATATTATTTCTGCTTTTCCGCGTTTCCCAGGGCTCGAAACAACAATTAATCCCAGCTCCAGCCTGCGAATTAAATGGCATTTCTCTGTCCACTTTTTGGAATTTAAACGATGTTTCGGTTTCGGGATCGCCACATAAACTTTATCTGTAATCCGCTGCCTTTTGGCTGCTTGGATTAGTAAGTCCACACTTAAAGTGAGCTTTAATTCGACAACAACTAACTCTTCATCCTTGACTGCAACAATATCACAGTCTTTCACCTCACCGTAAACCTCATAACCTTCACGGACAAAATAGGTCTGAATGGGTTTATATAAATCTATTTCTTGCAGTTTCTTCGTTTCCTTCATCCGGTATCACCATCCCAATGCAAACCTTAAGAATCATTTTATCCAATGAAACGCATTCTCTCTATTTTAAAAGGTATCCATTCTGGATGAGATACCTTTTTTGGGGGAAATATAGTATTTACTAACTTTCAGGAGTGTACTTCATGATTGCCATCATTTATTCTATTTTTTGGATCATTGCGGCATTTATACTCGCAGACCGTAATTGGAAACCCTATTACCCTACAATGCTCTTTGCATCACTTGGGAACGCATTATATGAGCTTCTTTGTTATAACTACCAGCTCTGGAAGCTGGAACCCAATGGAATTCAGTTTTCAATGATTCCGATTATGTTACTCACTTTGATTGGAATGCCCCTATCGTCGTGGGTATACCTTTCAAAATATCCTTTTAAAAAAAGAGCCCATACACAAGCCATTTACATTGCTTTATATACTGGTATTTATATACTAATGGAATATTTGGCGATAAAAGGAGGATCCATCACCTACCATCATCATTGGAACTTATTATGGTCGATCCTATTTGTGATTGTCATGTTTATAATTATGAGAATCCATTTTAAAAAGCCCATACTAGCCCTAATCTTTTCCGCAGTTTTTGCTCTTTTTCTCTGTATGGTCTTTAATGTGACCCTGAGCAAAATGAAGTAATTCTATTTTTGGGTGTCAGGCACTCTCATGTGTCCACCACCCAAAAATTAATTTGCATCTTGTTTTTCCCAATTTTCATAAATTAATTTTTGAAATATTTCATTCAAACTTTTCTTTTTATGTTTTTTAATCCATTCGACCTGGTCGATTGGTAAATTTAGTTTAATACTAACATCCTCATTTGGCATTTCGACTTTTCTTATTTCTTCTATCGTAATGCCATCTTCTATATTAGGAAACCAAGAATCATTTTCGCCAACCCGAGTGAAACCTTCGTAGTCATGAATATCATCGAGTTCACAGAATAAATTTATTTGTGGTAATCCGCCAGTCAATATTTTTACGTGCATGATGGAATTGATCATTCTACCATCCTCTAATTCTATCTCGACAATGACGTTTTCGACGGTCTTATATTTTTTTACAACAATCTCACTCACAATCAGATCCAATTCTAAGGTAAAGCCGGAGCTCGATTCAAAGATATAGATTCCGTTTCTAAAAACATGGATACTTTCACCATCGATTGTAACTGATTTTACAACTGCCATAAACCTATCCTCCATACATTTGTTTAAATCATTCTATACCGAAAATTCACTCTTTAAATTTACCATAGTAATGTGGTCTGTTGTATTTTTCCCATAAACTTTTACAAAACAATAATTTCTATGCCAATGGGGAATATTAAAAGAGGAAATTTATTGGAAAGAGGTGCATGTGTAAATGAATCAAAATTATTCCATTGATCCTAACCAAATACCTAAATTCACTAGTCATGAGGAAGCAAGAGAGTGGTTTAAAGGGCAATTTGGGGATCGATTTTTACTGAGAATGACAGATATGAAAGATGGAAGAAGAGTTAATTTCTATCATCTCGTCAAAGATCCTGAAGTGTACAAGCCATACATGGAGAGCTTTGCAAGCGTCGTTCAGCATGAAATCACTAATATTAACACCTTTAAAAGCTATACAACCATCGAAATTAATGAAAATGGTCATGTTGATATCAAGGATTAAAAATAGGGTGTAAAGACCAGCGCTGTAATAGTAAATGGCTGCTCCTACAGTTAATTAATCTGTAACAGCAGCCTTTATTTAAGTCCCTATTTCCTATTTACGGCTTCTGCAAAAATAAATAAATCACGAAAATATTGTTGCATTTGAATAATAGATATATCGTTACTCCTTAGTAACTCTAAGGTGTCCCTATTTAAACAACAGCCATCACATATTTTCTTCCACGCTGGTGTTAGCCAGTTCTGAAGTGAGGATAGGAACCGATTTTGCATTTTTACATGCTCAAATAGAAGAATTTTTCCACCTGGCTTACAAACTCGTTTCATTTCTATAATGGCTTTTTCAGGATTAGGAATGGTACAAAATACTAGTGTTGCCACAACGGTGTCAAAAGTATCCGCTTCAAATGGCAATTCTTCTGCACTTGCCTGTACTATTTCGATAGGGACAACTGCTTGTCTATGTTTAGATAATGAACACTCAATCATGTACTGATTCGGTTCTATCGCCGTTACTATTACAGGTTCCTCGTATAAAGGAAAATTAATCCCAGTACCCGATCCTAATTCAAGAACGCTTCCCGTTGCCTTCGCAAGGAGTTCCTTACGAATCCTCTTAAACTTCTTTTTCTCCAATGGCTTCATAAAAAAATCATACCAATTGGCAAATAATTGACTCAAAATTCTCCACTCCAAACAAATAGCTTAAGTTTACATAATAATTTTATAGAAAACTAAAACATTTAACTCATTAACACTTCCTCTGACAAAATATCGTTTGTCTGCCCTCCTGTTCATTTTCTTCAAAAAATAGAACATTCCAATTTCCAAATTCAGCCAACAATTCATTGGGGAGAAGTTTATATTGACTAGACACTCCTTGATTCTCGGTTCTTGGTGATTGGTAGAAGGTCTCCATAAAAACGTATCCTCCCTCTTTAGTCACGCTCTTCACAATCGGGAAAAGTGAGCGATCAAGGTAATAGGAAATGACAACAATATCATAAGTATGGTTTGCCCAGATAGGATTATTCAAATTTGTTAGATCACATACTTTAGCTTGAATCTTGATATCATCATGTGCAGCCCGTTCTCGGATAAAGTCAATCGCAACATCCGAAACATCAACAGCCTGAACGTGATAGTTCATTCGCGCAAGGAAGAAGCTGTTCCCTCCTAGTCCACTAGCTAGATCAAGCGCAGTTCCACCCTTAAGGTAATCAGACAGGTATTTTAATCTTGTGTTGGGTACAGGCTCCTTCAAGTCATTCATGCGTTCTTTATATTTTAAATTCCATTTCGTCTTACTGTCCATTTGATAATACTCCTCAACATCGTAATTCTTAACTCCGATTTAAACCTACATCATCAAAGAGGAGATGTCCACTCCAGGCTCGAACGAATTTTAATAATAAAATTTTTATTTTGTTACATTCCAATATTAGTTAATTGTGTCTGATATAATAAAGGTATCTAAAGTAGACTGAAAAATCAAAAAAGGAGGGCAAAATGAGAAATTATATTATTAATCGCTTATTAAAACCAAAATATATAAAAATCATTAAGGCTGAAGGGTATCCTTTTACCATGCAGATTAAAAATATAA
>NZ_JBALSN010000005.1:0-9304 GCF_036966985.1 Neobacillus drentensis
ATTCCATTCCAGCTGTGATTTTGTGGCCGCTTCTCTTAACAGCCGTTATTTATCCGTTTTTCACTGGTGCCAATCTATATCATTTATGGGCTTGGACATTTGCAGCGGTCTTTATTCATGTATTTGTTGATATATTTAATGCATACGGAACACAAGCTCTAAGACCATTCTCTTCAAAATGGGTCGCCCTAGGCGTCATCAATACCTTTGATCCAATTATCTTTGGAATTCATATTCTGGGGATTATTATTTGGGTATTAGGGGCAGATCCCGGTTATACCTTTTTGGTCATGTATGCCACAATTGTCGTATATTATCTCATGCGCTTTAAGGCAAAACATCGTGTTATGGCTGAGATAAGAAATAAAATACCAGATGCAACAGAAATAATTATCGCACCAACAATGAGGTTTCATCAATGGCGAATTGCTGCCATGAACGAAAAACAATTTTTTGTAGGAAAAGCAGTAAATAATGAAGTCGAGATCTTAGATTATTTTAACCGTATACCCGTTCCCAAGACACCTGTAATTGAGGCGGCAAAGAAGGATAAAAATCTTTCTGCATTCTTATCCTTTTCGCCGGTCTATCGCTGGGAAGTAGATGAATACACTGATTTTTACGAAGTTCGATTTATTGATTTACGTTACCGTAGCAATGGCCATTATCCGTTTGTGGCTGTCGTTCAATTAGATTGTAACTTGAAACCGATTAGTTCATATACTGGCTGGGTTTTTAGCGAAAAGAAATTACGGAAAAAGTTAAGCATCATTCCAAGTTAAAAAAAGCGGTGACGAAATGTCACTCGCTTTTTTTAGTTTATGCTATTTTTTTCCTGTTTTAGAAAGTCCTTGTATTTAGGGTTGGTTGCCACAAATTCGTGCAGCCTTTCTCCATAATTTTCAATCCATTGCTTGACAATTCTCTCCGTCATATCACTGCCCTTATATTCTCTGCCTGCTTTTGCGTAAGTGGTTTCAAAATCTTCCCAAAGCAGCTCCACCCAAGTTCGGGCTTGGTTATAACTAAGTTGGTCATTTTTACTTAATAGCAGATTTGCCAATTCATCATGGTAACTGTTCATGTTCACACCTCATTGCCAATTTCTTTTAACATAACCTAAATTAATAACGCAGATACTAATATTACGTGGTAAGCATTGAGAATGCTTTGCTTTCCACGTGCTCTCATTCCATTTTGGAGGTATATCATGAGAAATAAAGAAACTGGATTCCCAAATCAAAATAACAATAAACTCGAGGGAGAACCACGGGCCAAAGCAGAATATGCATCAAAAAGAGCAGATGGCACGATTAATACCCATCCACAAGAGCGCATGCGTGCATCTGGGGAGCGCGACGATGAGTCGCCACAAGTTTATAAATAGTTTTTTGATCGTAAACATAAGACAAGCCAGAGGGTTACTCTCTGGTTTGTCCTTTTTATTATTACTTTTTTAACAGGGAGATTGGTAATGCCTCTTCATGACCATCACCTCTGAGGCGATACCCCCAAGCAAACACACCGTTTAAATAGTCAATTTTAAAAAATTGGCCTGGGTTTCCTTCTAATTCATAAAGCTCACCTGGTTTAAACTCATTCGGGTCCATTAGGTATGCTTTTGCCATTTGCACCTTTCGTTCAAGGACGGCAAACTCACTCACCATCCCCATTTGTTCGGCTTTTCGGGCTTGTTCTTGAAGGCTGCCAATTTCCTGTCGTAACTCATGTTCAGTCATTGCACTATAGCGTTTATCTTGTTGCATAGTTAAT
Organism: Neobacillus drentensis; assembly: GCF_036966985.1. Classification (GTDB taxonomy): domain Bacteria; phylum Bacillota; class Bacilli; order Bacillales; family Cytobacillaceae; genus Neobacillus; species Neobacillus drentensis_E. Next base: position 1,774 of record NZ_JBALSN010000005.1, read on the forward strand.
CCACTCCCCTTATCCCTTTATTTTAGTATAGTAATTTTTATATAATTAATAAAGATATTAATAAAGGAGAATATTTTTTATGAAAACAATCATTATTACTGGGGCTGGTTCCGGTTTAGGAAAAGAATTGGCACACCTCTTTTCACAGAAAGGTTATCATTTACTTCTTACTGGGAGGACGATTGAAAAATTAACATCGGTTAGAGATGAAATTATAGCTGATGGGGGAAAAGCAGATATCCTGCCAATAGATATTCAAAACGCGGATGATGTATCAAAAAAAGTAGAAGAAATAAGCGATACATATACAATTTGCGGATTAGTCAACAATGCAGGTGTTGGGCATTTCGGCCCCTTTGTTGATATAGATGACCGGCAAATGTCCGAAATGATTAATACAAATATTCTCGGAACTCTATTAATGACTAAAGCGATATTACCGCTTATTCTTAAAACACCTGATGGGAGAATTATGAATATTATTTCAACAGCAGGTTTGCGTGGAAAAGTGAATGAAGCCGTCTATGCAGCAAGTAAATTTGCAGTTAGAGGCTTTACCGAAAGTCTGCAAAAGGAATATGAAGATCACAGCATTAAAATAAATGCCGTTTATATGGGAGGAATGGATACCCCCTTTTGGGATCATAGCGACCATGTCAAAGACCCTTCCCGTTTCCGTACACCAAGTGAAGTTGCAGAAATAATTATGGAACAAATTGATCAAGATACAATTATTATTGAAGGTAAAAAATCATGACTTTTGGTCATGATTTTTCCACTTCTGCTAGATATGTTTCAATCAGCTCCATTGGGAAACCTTTTCTGTACAAGGCTTGCTTCATCTTTTGTTGAAATTCAAACCCGCTGAACTTACTATATTTTCGAAGTGCCTTCTCCCCTTGAAATCTGATTGCCTCCATATCCTCATCAGCTTCGGTGTTTATTGAAGCTTCATTAACAGCGATATGAATCACTTCATAAGAATATCCTTTTCTAAGCAGTAAATTTTCTAGCTTCTGTTTTTGAATTTTTAATGATTCCTTCGTATTCTTTTCATAAAACTTTACACTTATTTTGGTGGCTTTTTCAATCTGCTGTTCTAAGGGATATTCCTCTAATGCAAGCATGAGTGTGCCTTCATCTATTCCTTTTTCCTTCAGTTCCATTTTGATGATCATTGGACCTTTGTCAGTGGTATTTGCTTGGGTTCTTACATAAGCCAATGCAAATTCCTCATCATTTATGTATTTCAAAGCGGATAGTTTATGGATAATTTCATTAATAACAGGTTCTTCTATTTCCTTTGAAAAAAGGTAATCCCTGATTTCTTTTTTCGACCTCATCCTTCTAGATAAATAATGGATGGCTTTGTTGTATGCTTTACGTATGTCGTCTTGATACTGAATTTCCATAAAGGAAAAATCGTCAAGTTCCATTCCTTTTTTTAATTGAAATTTGATTAAAACATCACTATCGACACTGAAGGCGAATTCTTCCCCCTTCCCCTTGCCGTAATCCATAAAAACATTAAATCGGTCCTGATTTTTTTGCTGAGTGGTGATCTTTGTAATAATAGCCATGTCATTCACCTCAACATTACTTTACCATAATCCTCATAAAATATTGTAAGATAAACATATTAAGGGGGCGGAAAAAATGAAAGTTACCATTGCTGGTGGAACAGGATTTGTCGGGAAAGCTCTCATGGACGAATTATTGAAAAACAATCATGAGGTAATCATTTTAACTAGAAGCGGAAAAAACGCAAATGGCATCAATCGAATTCGTTATGTTCAATGGCTAAGTGAAAATTCTAGCCCCATACAAGAACTTGAGGGAACCGATATTTTTATTAATCTTGCTGGCGAATCCATCAATGGCGGGCGTTGGACACAACAACGAAAAGAAAGGATCTTAACCAGTCGTTTAAAAGCTGTTAACGCTCTTCTAGACATCATTTCTAAATTAAGCACTAAACCAAGGGCACTGATTAATGCAAGCGCCATAGGTATTTATGGAACATCTTTTCAGAAAATCTTTACGGAAAAAGAAAACCATGGGTTCGGAAATGATTTTTTATCCAAAACAGTGCAGCAATGGGAAAATGAAGTGAGTAAATCCTCCCAACTAGAGTTACGCACCGTTCTTTGCAGGTTTGGAATCATCCTTGATAAGCAGGAAGGTGCTCTTCCTAAAATAGCTTTTCCTTATAAATCATTTATAGGTGGGCCCATTGGGAATGGAAGACAGTGGATGTCTTGGATTCACATTGACGATGTGGTTAAGGGTATATCCTTTATTATCAATAATGAACAAATTAATGGGCCGGTTAATTTTACTGCACCGAATCCGGTAACAATGAATGAATTTGGGAAAACACTTGCTAGTGTACTACACCGTCCGCACTGGCTTCCTGTACCAAGCTTTGCCCTTCAACTGCTTCTTGGTGAAATGAGTACATTGGTTGTTGATGGGCAAAAAGTATTACCGGAAAAGCTCTTAGAAAATGGTTATCAATTTAAGTATTCAAATCTAAAATTAGCATTAAAAAATATATTTTCTTAAAAACCGTATCATTCTTTTCTTAAAAGGTAAAAATGGAAATAAGTACATAAAGTGCTTCTATTTTTTACCACATAGCTTGATGACGATTAACTTAAAAAATGTTGAAAGGAATGAGCAAATTGGCGGAAAAAAAGAAAAAGGATAAGGATCGTGGAAAATACTCTCTAACGAGTATGCAAGAGGTTTCTTATCAAAGAGAATTTAAAATGGCAGACCGTGCTGGCGGGTTTCACGACAAGAAAACGAGACTATAGTTATCGAAATGGATTCTGCTGAAGTATTTTCCATTCATGGTTCCCTTTTAAGTTGTAAATCATAGTAAAGGGAGCAATTTAGCTCCTTAGATGTTAACTATGAAAGGGGTTTTTAGTAATGGGCCGTATGCATAATAGTGGGACGGGTAACAGCAACAAAAGTTCACTTCCACAAACACCTAAGAACCTAAAAATTACAGATGGAAATGACGTCGAATATTCTGCAGAATTTGCAGACCATGCAGACCTTGAAGCACTAGCACGTGCTAACGCAGCAAATCAGCGAGTAAAAGGAAACAGAAATAAATAAGTTTATTGAAACAAAAAACGAAGAAGCAGGCAATCCTGCTTCTTTTTTGATTTTCAAACCGCCTGATTGTTTGATACTAGTGGTTGAAAATCGTCTGTATAGGTAATTATTTCTCCCCATTCCATAAGCTCATGATCGGCAATCTTCCAGGTATGTTTTTCGGCATCTCTTCTAATGACTGCGAAATGAAAACGATCAGTTGAATAGATATAAAATCCTTTCTCTTTGCATTGTTCAAGGAAAAAGTAATCCTCCGCCCGATTTACTTTTTCAAATCGAACATAGTGCAACACTTCTTTTCGAAACATCAATGTCGCTCCTGCTACATTGTCTGTGATTGAATTCTCATCACCAGGTACATGAATCAACGCTTTATTGTTTTTAAAATAGATATATATTGAGTTTTTTCCAATAATTGAAATATCACTATTTTTAAAAGCATTTATCGAACTTTTAATGTAGTCAGGTCCATAATAGTCATCGTCATCAAACTTTGCGATAATATCATAATTTGATTTCATAATTCCAAAATTTAAGCAGTCCCCTAATGTTGCTGCTTCATGGAGTTGATAAATCTGGACATTGGGATATTTCTTAGACTCTTTGATCCATCTATCCATATCCATAGAATCCTTATTTAGGATAATGATTAGCTCTTTATCCTTCCAGGATTGCTGTTGATAATTTTTGAACACATTATCAATATTCTCTTCTCGTATTGTACAAGTAATAATGGAAACCACACTTTCACTCCTTCCCACTAGTTTGCGGCATTTTTGTTATTAGGACTCATGATTTTTTCTAAAAGGTGAGTTAAATTTGAAAACTTTTTTAACCCTTTGATAGAATTGATATCCTCTTGAAGTTCGTTTCTATCGTTAGAGCCAAAACCTGCCGCTCCTAAAATATTTATGTGACGGATATCGATTTGCAGTAACAGGTAGATCGTCTCAAGGATGCACATGAATTTTTCTTGGAATTTTTTATAGGGCTCTGGATAGGATTGAATGAGTAATTTATATTCGTTAAATATCTTATTCATTGTTAATAAATCTGCAAGACCAGAAAGTTCTAATCCAAGAATAAGAACATCAATGTCATGGTGCTTTATAGTAAAAAGACCTAAGTTGTTTATTGCCTCATTCCATTTACTTTTTCCTACAGGGTGTTCTTGATGATAAGTTATCAAATCATTCCTAACAATATATTTTGCACCCATTTTATATAGACGGTAGCCTAGTTCCCAATCTTCGTAACCGTACTGAACAAATTCTTCGTCAAACAACCCTGCCTGAATAATAAACTCTTTACGAATGGAAACATTCCCTGTCAGGAATGCCATCCACGGAAACGAAAACCCTTCCAGGTCTGGAGCAAAATTGTTGGTTATCGATTGAAACCATGGGTACACTTCAAAACCTATATCCTTATAAGCTTTTCTTGCAATTTCGCTTTTTTCTAACAACTGGTAAGGCTTTTCGCTTGGGTATTTAAATTCCAGAAACCTTGAATGAATCTGTTGGTTATTTTTTGATAAAGTTGCGATTTTGTTTATTTCCTTTCGAGTAAACTCAGGAAAGATACTTGAATATATGCCTTTTGAATGCATTGCCCCCGACAGAATAAGCTTTTTTTGAGATTGGTGGGACTTATAATGGTTTTCAACAAATTCGGGCTCTGTTATCATTTCTGCATCTAGAAAGATCAATATACTCCCTCTTGCAGAACGAATACCTAAGTTCCTAACTTTTGCTCTGCCAAGATTTTTTTTATTACGTATATATTTAAAATGATATGGTGGTTTATAGCCCTTTAGCTTTTCTTCCGTTTGGTCTGTTGAAGCATCATCAATAAAGATAACTTCCATTTTTGAAGGATTGAAGGTTTGGAATTCAAGTGAGTTGAGAGTTAATAGATTGAGTGGATATTTATTTAGGGAAGGAATAATAATACTAACTTCAATTTCTTTATCCTTTTTTTCTTGAGTGTTTAAATTTTGTTTCTGATTAGAGACTAGGACCTTGTTATTTTGGGTGGATTGGGTATTTGCATTTGTCTTGTGCGTTTCTAGTTCATTTACAGTTGGAGCCGGCCAAACACCATATAATCCTGGTTCACTTCCAATGAGCTTTTTATTCAAATAATTCTTAAGATTTTTTTTCGTTCGGGAGTGATTCCAAAGCCTAATCTCATTGATATCCCCATTAAAAAATAGGCCTGGCTGCCCGCCAATCATCCCCGATGGATAAACATACGTTCTAGGGCTTTGTTCACCTTTTTTTACAAACCTGCCATTAATAAATAACTGTGGCTCTCGTTCATCATAGACAACAGCAATATGAGTGAGATCATTAATTCTCGCTTCATAGACTAATACCGCATATATATTAGTCAAAGTATGTTCATAAACTATGATCCCGTTTAATCCAACTGAAACACTAACCCCTGCATCATTTTCTGAAACTCCTCGTCCAGGTCCAATGATATAATTCTTTCCATTTACATCTGCGGGATTATCACGGGATTGTTTATCGACACGATGAACGCTTTCAGGCTTTACCCAAAACTCATAGGTGAATGTATTTTTCAAATTCGTTAATATACGTTCATTTAAGCTATTCCCTAACATGGTACACCTCTTCAATTTACTTTTATGCATAACTAGTCCATTTGGTAGCTTTTACACAATATGATTTCTATTTGGTTTTGACTAAACTCATCCCCATTTATTGGTTATTTTGTTTGTTTTTTTACAGAATAAAATAAAAACTCCCCCATAGGAGAGTGTAAATTTCCTAAAAAAGAGCATTTTAATGCTCTTTATAGGATTCATGGTAATCAAATTTCTTTATTACAGGACAGCAATAGTAACATCATCATTTTTATACGCTCTTTCATGTTCCCCTAATATTTGAAAGTAACACCTTGCTTTTTGCTGATTCATTAACGTATCAATTTCTTCCCTTGTTGCTTGGATAATCGCTGTCTCCTCAGTATCTTTAGAAACAAATACAATCGAAGGGTTTCTATAATTCTTTGAGAGACCATGAATTAACCAAAATTCTTTAACATCCTCTTGTATCTCTTTAGAAAAGGCTGGAGTTGTTGTTAACTTGAAATTTTTATTTGTTGGCTGATCTTGACAGACAAAGACCAAATCTTCAATCACTGCACTTGCAGTTGGAAACATTCCAGCACCTGGACCTTGTAAAGTAATACTACCTACAATATCTGATTGAACATTTACTGCATTCTCTACACCTTCAATTGAATAAAAAGGATGAGACTTTCCAACAAGGGCTGGTTTAACAGCTGCCTTAAGCTGACCACCTACCTTACTTATACTTGCAATATGTTTAAACCTAAGATTTAGTCTTTCAGCTGCCTCGATTAACTCGCTTGAAATCGATGTAATTCCTTCTCGTTCAACATCCTCCCAATTTGGTTCGTCTCCAAAAGCAATTCTGCTAAGAATCATTGTTTTATAAAAAGCATCATAGCCTTCCACATCATTAGTTGGATCAGCTTCTGCAAAACCCTTCGCTTGCGCTAAACTTAAGGCTGACGCAAAGGACTGCTTTTTCTCACGCATTTCCGTTAAGATGAAATTCGATGTCCCATTTAGGATTCCTTGAACGTGACTAACACGGTTTACATTTAATAACTGCCTTAAGGTTTGAATAACAGGTATACCACCCGCAACAGTTGCTTCGTAACCTACCGAAACATGATGCTTCTCTGCTAACATAAGCAACTCATTTCCGTGATGTGCAAACATTTCTTTATTCGCTGTAATTACGTGGCAACCTTTTTGAATTGCTTGCTTTAGGAATGTATAGGGTGGTTCTTTGTCGACGATTGCTTCGACAATCACATCAAGTTGAGGAAGGCTTAAAATTTCATTGAAATCTGAAGTAATTAAAACATCATTATCTATATTTCTCTTTTTCTGCTTATTTCTTATTAGTACGGCTGCAACCACGACCTTTTTCCCTAATAATCCCTCTAGTTCTTCTGCATGGGATTGAATCGTTTTATATACACCTTCCCCGACTGTTCCAAAACCTAGAATTGCCACTTTAATAACAGACATGTTAAATCCACCCTTCAATTAAATTATTCACGACCAATAGTAAAAAACCCTCTTCATAAGAAGAGGGTTAGATTCCTCCTCTTATCTGTCAGGTTAAATAACCTGCAGGAATTAGCACCTTTTCAAGATCACCTTGATGGTTGCCGGGCTTCATCGGGCCTAGTCCCTCCGCCGCTCTGGATAAGAGTTTTATGTAATTGTTTCATTAAATTTCCAAGTTATAAAAAGAATTCTAGTTGAATCCTTTGTAGTTGTCAATATTATTTGAAATTTCTTTTTTTTACAAGGTTGTGTTAAACTTGTCTGTTG
>NZ_JBALSN010000006.1:0-4822 GCF_036966985.1 Neobacillus drentensis
TGCCGAACCCTATCGTAATCAATTCATAAATACAATCAGATCATTTTCTGAAGAAGACTTAACAAATATTAAGATTGACCGTTCTGATGCAGGATACATAAGAGACCTGGGGGATATGCTCCTACGCATTGCGTATCACTAATCTGTTCATACTGGTCAGTTATTAGATTATTTAAGAACGGCAGGTGTTCCAAGAATCCGTATCTGGGACTAGTGCGTAATATAGGTGCTTTCACTGTTGTGAAGCACCATTTTTATTACGTATATGTTTTTTTTAAGTGTTTCCTTCTTCAACTAAAATGCCCCTTTAGTTGAATAACAAAAAAAGGCGGCAATAGCAGCCAGCCCTTCAAGTATTACTCTTCCATAAAAATTCGTGCATAGTATTCCGTTTCTTCATCTAATTTGTTATCTTTTCTCAATTCCTCAATAGTTTCTTTTCGGCCGTCTTCAATCACTTGAAAACTTCCTGATACATTTGGTGTTTTCCCTTTGTTCTTATCCATACTTTCACTCCTACCGTTCTCCTTATTTGTATTACGGAATTCATTTCCCTTTTCATTTTGTGCTTAATTTATCGCTTTATTCGAATGACCCTAAAGGGTTTCTTGTTCAACTAACCTGCTTCTTTAGTTGAAGAAGCAATTGAAAAAGAGCTGCCACAACAACTCATTTTTGAACATTAACTCAAGCTACTCGTTAGTCAAATAACAACCTTGAATTCAGCAGATCACTAGTATTTAACGAATGTCGTTATACTTCGTTTTGATGCAATAGTGCGTCTAGAAAGCTCTTCTTTCCATTTCTTTGAGTCTAATTGATATTCACCGTATTGATCCTTGTAAGTTTTTTTCAGGAGATTAATCGTTCTAGCCTCTTCTGGATGATTATGTGATAAGGGGTAACCATGACGTCCTTCTTCAAATATATATAGTTCTACAACGTCCCCTATTTCCATAAACGAATCCAAAAATGTAATAAATTCGATGTCCTCTCCTCCAAGCTCATAAACATAAGGGAGTGTAAACGGTATACTTTCCTTATACGCCTCGCCATTTAGAAATGCATAATTATTTTCACTTGAATGATGATCAGGAATTGGCTTTAATGTAGCAATAAAATAATGAGATGTCATTGCAAAAACTCCTTTCACTAAAAAGCAAAATTTTACTTAAACTCCCCTTTAGTTGAACAAGAAAAAGCTGCCGAAGCAGCTACCCATCTTAAACTAATGCACCCGTTTGTTTAAGTACATTTTTTCACAAACTTATACTCCAGGTAGTCCACATAATTGACTACAAATATTTCTCCATTAAAACATAGGGTTTACCGGTGTTCCATCTATTCACTTGAAGAATTTTTTTTACTTAAATCTTCTGAATAAAGCTGATTTCAAAGGGCACAGATTAGTGACCTTTGAAAATCAGCTTTTATTATACAGTATCTAATGACTTCCTATTTCATTCAAGCTTATTTAGTTTGGTGTGTTTTTTCTTTATTTCTGCTGATTTTTTTTATTTTTATTTTTCTCATCTTTGGTAGAATTTTCTTTGTTGTGGGTTGCTTCTAGTTTCACAGAAACTGCTGAATTCGCTTCTGAACTTTCACTTTCATTTTTATTCATATCAGAAGAATCTGTTAGAGCCCCGCTCGTTTTGTCTTTTTTACTGGCAGATAATTCAGGTTTGTTTTTTTCTGCTTGTATAGCGACGGAGCCAGTACGTTTTTCACGGGTTTCATCTGTTTGATCCTTTGACATTACAAATGCAGTGTTATTAGGATTTCCTTCCACACTCAAATTATTTGGGCTGTCATTACTAACTTCTTCTTGTCCTACATCAGTCAAATGGTTGACCGGCGTCCATGATTCCATTGACGAAGGGACAGATCGCTCAATCCGTGCTTCTTCTTTTTTAATGACATCCTGTACCTGCTTTGTTTCCTGAATTTTTCTCTTGCCTACAATCACTTCTTCAACGACTACTGGTCTTTTTGTTACTTCTATTCGTTCTTCCGTAATTGGGATACGAATGATTTCATCCCCTGAAAACGGGCGCCCGTCATAATTTCCATCGATGACAGGACGTCGCTCTATATATACTTCTTCACGCATGAGTGGAACAAGAACAGTTCGCTCTTCTTCAACTACTTCTTTACGAAGCTGTAATTCTCCGACTTGGACACGTTGTTTTGTAATATCAAGCTGTTCTTCACTGAGCGGGACTGACCTTGTTTTTTCAGTCTCATATTGTGTTTCATATGTTTTATTAATAGGGCTTTCATACTTATATTGTGTTTTAAAATTAGGGCTTTCATAAGTTCCATACGTATCAACCAGCAACGTGATTTTCCCCTTTTTTATTTCCTCCTCACACTGTTTTGCTGTAAATTCTGACAGTCCTCTCTCAATAAGTCTGCTGGACAGTGCTCTTGCGGGCCTTCCGCCCATTCCTGCCGTCATCATGGTAACAAAGTTCTCCATCATAACACCTGCTAAGGTACTCATTTGCATGTCCGCTTCTACCATGACTCCCGTATGTGAAGTAATCAATGGAATGTTACTTCTATTTTCTGCCACCACCATCATATCTGTTTCACTATGCCCCTGACGTTTCAATCCCTCAATCGCATACAAGACTTCTGACTCTGAATTAAATGTTCCAACGATTCTTTTTTCCATTCTCACACTAATACCTCCTCTAATATATTAATGCGGGATATAAATGGCATCCCATCTAACGTATGTCTACCCCGGAAGTCATCAGAAGAAACATTGAAAAGAGAATCATGTTTAATATTTCGTTTTCACAATTGGACGATTACTGGAACATTGCAGGTTAGAGGAAGAAGAATAATGTTAAGATTACGGTAAAATGGATTGATGGGGTAATAGAAATGAACACATATTTAGATGGCATTTTAGAGTTAAAGGCAGTAACTAATAGCTGGTTTAGCTCAACAAGAAAAAAACTCCGCTGCATCTTGAATTTGATCAAACGTTTCCTTTAACTTAAGTACATTTCTTCACAAACATTTCTACGAAAGTTATAGAAGAACCATAAACAAAGAGAAGCTCATTTTCTGAGCTTCCCTCAACTTCCTAATTGAGATTTAATTTCTTCTCTCATACTCGACCTCTTTAACACTGAAATTTATACGATATATTCTAAATTTATCATTTTCGTTCTTGAACTAAACTGCCCCGTTACTACAATAAGAAAAGCCGCCTTTATGTTGCCAGCATTGAATAATTCATAATAAGGACTTCCTTAGCTAAGTAATTTTCAATACTTATTATTGTTAAGTAAAGAATAGACATTGGTATCGTGTGCTATTCCATTTTGATACATATAGTTCCTCAGAACTCCCTCTTTTTGAAAACCTATTTTAGTTAGTAAATTATTAGACGCTTCATTATCAATAAATACAACTGCTCCTATACGAGTTAAATCCATAGAATTGAAGCCAAATGAAAGAACTTTACTTACTGCTTCTATGGTGTATCCTTTTCTCCACTGGTCTGGATGAATTTCGTAACCTATTTCCGCCCTTTTATGTTTCGGCAACCACGCATTAAAACCAACTGTACCAATTATACCTTTGCTGCCTTTTCCTTCGATTCCCCAGCGTATGCCTCTTTTTTCGTGGTAGTTTTTTGAAAAGAACTCAACTAATTGCTCTGCTTGTTCTATATTCTGAAAGGATTGTTGTCCGTAATAACGTGTTACATCGTTGTTAGAAAAACAAGCAAAAATATTTTCGGAATCCTCCTTTTTTATTTCCCTTAGTATTAATCGTTCTGTCTCTAATATTGGAAACATCTAATCTCTCCCTTAATATTTCAATTATTATCTATTCTTTTTTCACCTATAAAATTCCTTTTAAATGGAACTCCTTATTACACTAACCTGCCAGTTAGTCCAATAAGAACGAAAAAAGGGTATTAATCTTTCCTAGGATCAATTCCTCATTGACCTTTATCTCTATTTCTTTTAATATCCATTCAGCAGCGGAAAACACATTATTAACAATATAATCGTTCCTCAAGAAGCCTGGATAGTGCTTCTTTTTTTAATGGAACCATGCTATCGTTAAGGTTTGTTGGGAAAGGAAGTTTTTTCCCCTTATCGCAATCCTTTGGTATAGTGTAAAGAAAGTGGGAGTTGATAGGATGTTTTTCTTGGGACTGTTCCAGCAGTTGCCCGTAAAAATTTTAACGGTGGCACTGCTGATTATACTTACGGTTTATTTGATCCGCAAATCCATCAAGCTTTTCTTTGACAAAACGTACTTCTTGGATGAAAAACGGGAAGAGACTTTGATGCATTTCGCCAACCAAGTGACAAAGGTATTGGGACTTGTGTTCTTCTTTATTTATGTACTTAGCCATTTCTTCGACCTGGAAAAGTTTGTCACTGGTTCGGTAGTGGTGGCAGGTGCCTTGGCATTAATCTTCCAGCATATCATTCGCGATTACATTATGGGGCTGACCTACTTGTTTGAGCGTCAGATCCATCATGGGGATTATGTCATCATCAATGGAAACCGTCAGGGGAAAATCGAAGAAATCAGCATACGCTACCTGAAGATTCGCCAGTTTGACGGATACCTCTATACTGTCTCCTATAGCAACATCGTGGAACTTCAGAACGGAAACCGGGGAATGCGCCGGGTGAACGAAAGTCTTGTCCTGAACTATAAGCAAAATCCGGACTATGCCTTTAAAGTGATGGAGGAAGTGGCACAAACATGTAACGAGAAATACGGGGAATACCTGTTGAAGGATGAACACGGCTTTCCTGTGGAGAGTTTCAAATTCAAC
>NZ_JBALSN010000007.1:0-13964 GCF_036966985.1 Neobacillus drentensis
CATTATTATTTATTATTAAGCTTTACGAACGTTAGTAGCTTGGGGACCACGTTGACCTTGCTCTACTTCAAAAGTAACTGCTTGACCTTCGTCTAAAGATTTGAAACCTTCGCTTTGGATTGCTGAGAAGTGAACGAATACATCGTCTCCAGCTTCGCGTTCGATAAATCCGAAACCTTTTTCTGCGTTAAACCATTTTACTTTACCTTGTTCCATTTTGTTTCCTCCTGCTGTGTGCTTTGCACACAATGTGTTACTATCCTTGCACTCAGTGATCATCAAGACGAAAAGTTAATCTTATACTATCCTTTACACCGACCAAAAATAATTCTTCTAAAGTTTAACATTTTTTAAAAGTATTTGCAAGACGACATAAACGCAACCATATTTGCCACTCTCAAATTTCACAATTGGTTTTAGATTATTATGTTGTTCTTATTCAAGTAAAGCACCCGTTAGCCATCCATGATGCGCAAAATCAGTGCTGCACCACAAAGAATGAAAATGGTTAGGAAGTGTCAATACTGATACTGACCTTAATCCAGTCAACCCTAATCCATAGACTTATTATTATCGCTCTCCTCTTTTTTTTAACGATTGAGCAGGGTCTTCTTAAGTATTGTCATTTTCTAATCTTGAAGAAACTTATTTTCATGGTAGTTGAAGAACGAATGATTTATTTTTTGGATATTAACTTGTTCCAATAATAGTCAAAAATAAATTCAAATATAACAAAAGCAAGCGAAACAAATAATGAACTTAATAAACCAAATGGAAGTTTAAATTTTTCACCAAAGATTATTAAGAATAAGTAGCAAAAAAGGAAACTAAAAATACTTTTTCTAAATGTCCATTTCAAAACTTTTCATCCTCTTTTTTATAATTCTATCGCACTCGTTAGTTGAAGAGTGGGGCATAGATTATTAAAAGAACTCCTAATAAAATAAGACCAACAATAATAATTAATCCATTACTTAAATCTAATACGACACCTAATATCACCCATATGAAATAGAAAATTTTAGTTTTTGTACTTTCATTTTTATAATTTTTATAAGCTTCTTTTATAAACCAACCTAAAATGATACTTCCGCCAACAACCAATATAATCCCAATAGCCACTATTTTCATAATCGTTCGGGTTTCTTACTCCTTTTAAGGAATTTATATAACTGTTAGTTTGTCACTTTTCTACTTTAACTAACCTGCCACGTAGCGGATGAAGAAAAAAAGCAGCCAAGAATGGCCGCCTCCATCTTCAACTCTTGCACCCGTTAGTTCAACAAGATGTAATCTTTTCAATTCTTACTTTCCTACATATTCAACCCTAACACCATTCACACTTCTGTCCATTTTGTAAGTCTCAGATTTTTTATCGTAAAAAACTTGTAATTTCTTTTCATCAATCCATCCAATAGTGAATTTTTCATCTGACCTAAATGTATTTCCAGATTTGTTTGGGAATTTATCATCTTTGTCTAAGATTGATAACTGGGGTGAAAAACCAGTCGTTGCCCCACAATCTCTGGTAAAAATATAAGCCACTTTTTTACCATTAGGAGAAGGCACATTTTGTACAATATCATTCCCACACATATCTCCAAATAATGTATCCAATACATACTTACCAGTCATAAATACAGCGAGTATTGTGATTATTGTTATCAAAATAGGTTTCAATTTATTTTTCATTTACTCACCTTGATTCAATTTGTATATTTGAAGTTTTCTTTAGCATTCCCAAAAGTCATTCTTGCACTAACCTGCCAGTTAGCACAACAAGAAAAAAGACCGCCTCAGCGATCATTTCTTCAACTCTCGCACCCGTTACTTTAAGTACATTACTTCACAAACTTTTCATCTTCCATATTTATTATGTAAACATCATTACCCTTTACTAAAAACAATTTGTTCCCTCTGCCAACGGCATAATCATATTTAAGTTCTTCTCCATCCTGATTAACTGTTCGAAATGTTCTTCTTTTATTGTCCATTAAAGAATACAAGTACACCACAGCCTTATGGTCATAACCATGGCTAAACAAAACCAAATCATTTAAGATTGCAAATGCATGACTTCCTTGGACAGGAACATTACGAAAAATCTTATAGCCAGTCTTATATAATGTTACAAGAGGAAAGTCAGAATAGTAATAAATATTGGTGCCTTCTGAAGTGACATTTAAAGCATAACAATCATCTATGAATGGAACTTTTCTCCTGGTTTGAATGACAAAATCAGCGTAATCAAATGTTTTAAACCCTTGTTTATCATAACATCTTAAACCTGAACCCATATTTTCATCAAAATAACTTACCCATATATCAGAATCCTTTGACGTTTGCACATCTTGAATTGCATCATCAAACTCGAACGTTTTTAACACATTTCCATGAACATCAAATAAAGTAGCGTTTCTTAAATACCCCTCTTCCTCATCGGTTCTTGCACTAACCAATAACCAATTCTCCTCAAGAGGTTGAGCATAACTAAATGGTAGCAATACCGAAGGAAGTCTGATTTCATTTATATTTCCATTTACAACATGAAATACCTTATGCAAGTACCTTCCCTGTATTTTCTGTTTTGTTAATAAAATAATATTTCCGTCAAAATCGACATTAACTCCATAACTTTCTTGGATACCAGTAATATGACTAACGTTCAGATAATGGCTTGCTTTTATATCACTCATTAACCACTTTTGCTCATCAGAAATCCATTTATTATTATGTAAGTCAAAGGATTTATCGTCATCGTCGAAACTAACATAGGCAGGTAACTTAAGAGTTTGTCCGTTTGCCTTATTCCAACAAGCAACAAACCACTCCATACAAGCTTGTGTCTCAGCTTTGGATATTTCATCCTCAATCCGCTCATAAAACTCCCAGAACTTATATGAATCCTCATCTGGAAGATCGTAGTATTCTATATCTCCCATCAATTCGTAACTTCCTGCAAAAATACTTTTATCTTTCCCTTCATAAAAAACTTCATTTGATTCTCTGTCCATAGAAAACATCATAACGGAAAGGTTAAATGGATGGATAAAGAGGGAGAAATCTAATAAATCTACCTCGTTGTAATAATTAAATTTAAGCGTTTCTATTATAGTTTCAACCAGTTTCTGAGAGTTTTTTTGAAGATTTTCTTTTAACGAATTAATATACTTTTCTTTTGTGAACACATAATTCCCCTCATCTTTCAAAAAGTATCTTTAGCATATATAGTATCCATCATTAAAGTAAAAGGAATATCCTCTTGTTATTGAACAAACCTGCCCCGATAGCGGAACAAGAAAAAGAGCCGCCGCAGCAACCCTTTGTTAAAAACAAACACCTTAAGTTGAAGTACATAAACTTGTAATCATTTTCTATTTTTCTTTAAATACAATAATTCAAAGATGAATGCAATTAGACATAATCCCATCACTGAATCAATTATATTTTGAACTAAAATTGAATCAATTTTTAGGATACGAGTGATAATATCAGAAAGTAAAATAATAAAGAAGATCAACCACAATATTTTTTGCTTTTTAGAAAGATTAGAAACAGGTTCAAAAAAAGTCGTTAATTTCATAAAAAATCACCTATATTTCTTTTATTCATCTGTTTTAATTATATCAACAAAAAGTGATAATCCCCATTTTTTAGTAAATAATCATATTCCTTCTTCAACTAAACTGCCCCCGTTAGCACAAGAAGAAAGCCACCAAAAATCGTAGCTGTATCTTAAACTCTTGCACCCAGTTACTTTAAGTGAATTGATTTATAAACTTACTGGGTATTTACCTAAAAAAGCTGAATTACTTTAGATATAAAGGCTAAAGGAAAATAGAAGGATTTACTTTCCTCTTTCGTCTCTTAAAATACATAGTAGGAGGTTGAGCAGCATGTTATTGCATCAAATTTGGAATGGAATGCTTCTTTCGATAAAAATAGGAACATGTAGAAGTATAATGGAAACATGTAGTTTAAGTTAAGGAGGGTTGATAAAGTTGGGGGAATTTCTAAATTTTTCATATAAGGGTTTTAGGTACAAACTTTATGTTCCGAGCGAATATCAAGCGGAAAAAGATACTCCTTTGATGGTGATGCTTCATGGATGTGAACAAGATCCGGATGATTTTGCTGCTGGAACTAATATGAACGAGCTTGCTGAAAAAGAAAACTTTCTCGTACTCTATCCTGACATGAATCACCTGTTTAATCCTTCGAATCCGGCTGCTTATAACCCTTTTGGCTGCTGGAACTGGTTTTTGGATAAAAATCAGCACCGTGGAGAGGGACATCCCAAGTTAATTAATGCGATCATTAATCAGATTAAAGGTACATACCGCATTGATTCAAGTAAGGTGTACGCAGTTGGATTATCTGCAGGTGCGGCACTTGCTTGTATTCTTGGAGTTACCTATCCAGATGTATTTAGCGGTATCGGAGTGTGTGCAGGACTTCCCTATGATGCTGCGAATGTATTTTTTCTAACCGATCCAATGGCTAAGGCTGCTAAAGAAAGCATGCAAAAAGGCGTTTCGGACCCCTATGCATGTGGTAACAGCGCCTTTCAGGAAATGGGAAAGTTCAAGAAGAAAATGCCTGTTATTGTTTTCCATGGTATCTGCGATACAGTTGTACATCCCATTAATGGACAACAGGTTATCATACAGTGGGCACAAACTAATTTTCTTGTAGAAGGTGGTACAGGAAGAGCCGGTATTACACCTCACCAGGTCAAGTCAGACCTTATCAATGGA
This sequence comes from Neobacillus drentensis, assembly GCF_036966985.1. GTDB lineage: Bacteria > Bacillota > Bacilli > Bacillales > Cytobacillaceae > Neobacillus > Neobacillus drentensis_E. The sequence continues at coordinate 4,758 of NZ_JBALSN010000007.1, forward strand.
AAAAGTTGTACTAAACATGTATACGGTGATGGGGGCGGTGAACTTTTAATGGAACTATGGATGATCGATCAAATGGGGCACGCATGGTCTGGCGGGAACTTAAATGGTTCATATACCGACCCATTAGGGCCAAATGCAACAGAAATCATTTGGAATTTTTTCACCAAACATCATCAGCACACTGTTGATAATCTGGTTGATAATCTGGTCGAAACACCTAAAAAGAACTTTTTTCGTGACCTTTTTACAAAGCTTTTTAAGAAAAGAGGATAAAACTATTCATCTTATTCTCTTAAGTCCACCTACTCCAACCACATCCTCGAATGCCACCCGGTTAAACTCGCAAGGCTTTACTGCTTCACGAAGTTGATGAGTAATTGGATCAACGTAATGAAATCAAACGTTGCATATCGAATGCTAAATGTAAAAAAGACGCAGGTCCAGACAATCCAATCCATAGATCTAAGAATTGAGGCTCTCTTCATTTTTTTTAACGAATGAGATGGGTCTTCTTTGGTGTTGTCTTTTTCTAATGTTGAAGAAACTTATTTTCATGGTAGTTGAAGATTAATTGCTCCAGTAACCAAATAACAGGATTGATAAAATAAAAGTTGGTATTAATAGTAAAATCTTAATTCGCAACCTAATAGTGTCAACAAAAAAGAAACGGATTTTTCGCCCGCTTCTTATCGAAAGTTTTGTTCAATGAATTTTTGTTCTTCTTCGGGTGTCAACAATTGTGTCGCAACTCCGATTGTCCCGTTTTGAAGAGAAAGAATTTCGTTGTGTGCTTCGACCGCATTTTCGAAATTCCCTTCGTTCCATTCGTCCAGGATTCGTAAATAAACGTCTTCGTGAACATAATCCGTTTCGTCTATTGTTTTAAGCAATTCGTCAATTCTTTCGGGCGTCATTTCGGTCGACCCGTCCTTCATATCTGCAGCAACTTTTTGGTGCGTCATACGGTGAACTATCCATTGGAATTCAGCTTCAGTAGGAACGTAAATGCCTTCAGTGATTTTCGCTTCAAGTTTGGCTTCGTTTTCTATATCTGTGTCAAGCGAAGTTTCGGTTCCCACTTTTTCTTTCCAGTCACTAGTCATAGCTTGATATATTAGCACACCGACGACAATGACCCCCAATACCCCAACAATCGAAATACCAATCAAAAGTCTGTTCAAAAATTTATCCATTTACCCAACCGCCCCTTTTATACCTATCACAATTTTTTATTCTTATGAATACGGATTTCAAATCATTTCATTTCAAAATACGGGTCAATCAAAGATTCTTTTTCAACTACAACATGACGAAGTTCCTCCACAAGTTCGGCAATTTCCCATTGTGCCCCACGTCCTTTTCTACGTTTTGAATAGAAATAACGATCGAACCCATTAAAACAAAAATGTAGGGAATTACTCCCTGCATTGTTTGTAACATTTTAAAGGAAATTTTGAAAAGGTAGTTCCCCCTTTTCCCTCCAGGGTTAATTATACCAACAAATTTAATGACATAGGACTTTAGCCGCAATAATTATTGCTAAAAAAATAGAGAGAAATACAATCATTATGACTGTATTCCCCTCATTAATTGATACATTATTAACAAAAAGTTATGCATCTACCGCAGCTGGATCAACAAATCCAAACTCAATTTTTCCGGAATGCTCATTCTTCTGCTCTAATTTGTCTGTCGGTTTGAATCCAGCGCGATCAAGAATATCCTTTAACGCATTTATACGGACACTTTCCGATTCCGCGTTCTGGGCAAGCTCAAACAACATTTCAGTCGCTTTCTCTGCCATACCCGCCAGACGGCTTTGGATTCGTTCTCGTCGCTCTTTTTCTAATTCGTCAATATATTCCTTCACACGGGGATTTCTAAGCAGTCGGTAAGCCTCTTGAGATGCGCCGATTTCCGCGTATCCAGCGTGAATCGCCGCTTTTTGGCCGTTGCTTATCTCAATAAAGATTTCAGCAAATTTTTTCTGCTTGTCGGTTAGATTATCAACAGTTTTCATAATAGATTCCCCCATTTCTGTTGCTGTAACTCCAATAATAAATGGTACACCTCTCACAGCAATCATGCCTGTACCTTTTGTTACCTCCCAATAAAGATGTTGCACAGATTCCTATATCTATATAACCATTATAGAACATTTGTTCTCAAATGTAAAAACTTTCAATTGTAACCAATAAAGTCCATTGTACAAATTAACGCTATTTTATATTGTAAAAATAGGTCATAGCGGTCATATATGCTGTTCTACCGCCTTAAGTACGATATTGAGCAAAAGGAGAACAAAATGGACGATTTAATCGCTCATAAAAAATATTTTCAGGATTTAGAGGAGGACAAGCAACTTAGTTTCGGTCCAATTACCTCTAAAGAAGTTGAAACTAGCTACGCAAGACAAAAGTTTATGATAGCAATTTGTGACGTTGCGCCTGAGTGCCAAAAGGAGTTGAAACTACTCTTCCATAATAATTACTCGTTAGTACAACAACTTTTATCTAAAACAGAGAATAGATTTCCTGCTTCAATTGAAAAAATACTGCCTTTTAAAGAAGGAAAATTTCTCCATCAATTATTACTGAAGTGGAGCAATGATTGGAACATAAACGAAGAATGGATGGTTGAAAATGGATGGATAGCAATCCTATCCTGGTTCCACAAATCAGAGCTTATAAAGGGATGGTTTTGGTATGACAATCGAGAAAAATTGGTCCAGGCTCTAACTAAGGCAGCAGTGGCAGAAAAACGAATGAAAATGGATCCCGAATACCCACAGAAATATAATCCACTTATTCATAGGAGTAAAAAAGAGTTCAACAAACTGAACAAAAAGGCAAGTAAAGAAAAAGAAAATCAGTTATTGATAAAATACGGTCTAAAGCGTACAGCAAAAAAAGAGCAACGACACTTTGAATGGCTCGTACACCATCGACTTCTAAAATTAAATGAAAAAGAGATAGCTCAATTGATAATTGATGATGAGGGGGAGGAAAAAGATATACGGCCTGAATCAATAAAAAAGGCAATAAAGGAAGCCTCAAATCTTGTAGGATTCAAAATATAATATTATATCATATTTTTTCAAAAAAATCCTGACGAAGAAAATTTCTTCACTCGTCAGGATTCTTTTTTTTGCCTGTTATAAAGTTTTGTCTGTAAGCAGCTCACGTCATCTTAGGCATGTTGCTTATAGACAATTTAAGGAGTGGTTTTTTTGTTAATTAAAACATCAAGGCATTTAACCGAAGAAAAAAAGGACTTAATTGAGGCGATAGTTAAGGAGCGAGTAATTATAGTTCCAAAAGGAGTTTTTAAAATTTTTATTTATGATGAAAAAGGCGAATTTATTGTATATGGAGAACGAGTTGAAGATGAAGAAGATGAAGGAGATGAAGGAGTTTTTGATGAAATCGCAAGGTTCAATGATATCGAAGATTGCTGGGTGTATACGAAAACAATTGCTGAGGAATTAGACTTGTCTTTTAAAGACATTGATTTTGTGAAAGTGTTATTTACTCAATTGTAGCTTATAAATGATATTTGGGAAGTGAGCATTATGACCTTTTCTACAAAAGAGAAAAAAACTAGCTATTTTGTAATTGACGAAATCAAAGAGCGACTAAGTATTGAAGATGCACTAATCCAGTATGGAGGGCTGAAATTAAAAGAGAAACGTCGATTTTACGGCAAATCTTATAATATTAAATGCCCCTTACACGATGACCTCAACCCTTCCTTTACTATTTGGCCGAAAACAAAGTCCTGGAAATGTCATGCTGGCTGCGGAAGCGGTGATGTAATAAACCTAGTTAGTAAATTGCAAGGTTTCTCAAACACAGAAGCAAAAATCATGCTACAGAAACAACTAGGAATAGCAAATAAATGGTCAGCAAATGATTACTCCGAGTGGCAAAACGAACAAAAGCTTCTTCGAGGCTTTGAAGAAACAAAAGATCAAATTAGATTAGAATTACTGCGTTACAGAAATCTATTTAATCAAGCAATGAAACAAGTAGTTTCCTTCGACGATCTAGATAAACTGGTTGAGGTATATCACTTAAAGCCTATGATTGAAAAATATCTAGAAAAAATAGATTCCAATGATTTCGAAATACAGGTTGCTGCAGTTAAGCACCTGAAACCATTATTCCTTGAGGTGAATATTTAAATGAAAGAAAATCGTATTGAAATAATTAAAGAGGCCTTTTCAGAGAAGGAACTTTCCGAGTTAAAAACAAAGGGAGAGCAGCAACCCCACATTACTGCCCTACCAAAATCATTATATGAAACTATTATAACAAAATACCAAGAAAACATAAAGATGACAAACTACACACTGTATGACGGCCATCTTTGCTTAAAAAAGTCACCAGAAGATTACCTCCATCTCTGTAACTTTATACCGTTCATTACAAGGGAAACATACGAGGATGATGGTGTTGAACGTAAATTGTTTTACCATATCAGTGGTGCGTTGCTTAATCAGGAATGCATATTTCCAGAGATTTATATTCCCGCAGAGAATTTCCCAGCGCTAAATTGGGTTCAACCATCATGGGGGTTAAGAGCGAATATTCAGCCTGGCGCATCCATTAAGGATAGAATCCGACACGCTACACAAATTATGTCATCAGACTGCGAGAGGGACTATATTTATGCTCATTTAGGATGGAGAAAAATATACGGCGAATGGATTTACTTACATGCTGGTGGTGCAATTGGAAAAGAGAACATAACTGTAAAGCTAGAAAGTAATCAACTAGAGAAATACCAATTACCAACTGATGAAAAGGTTGACTTGAAGCAGGCTGCCCGAGCAAGCCTTGAGTTGTTAAAGACTGCTGATTTAGAAGTGACGCTACCACTGATTTCCATGGTTGGTCTTGCCCCACTCTGCGAGCCTCTCAGATTAGCCGGAATTGAACCGGCATTTGTGCTCTGGCTAGCAGGACCGAGTGGCTCTAGGAAATCCTCCTTGGCGGCATGTTTCCATTCACACTTTGGGTTATTTTGTAGCGGAAAAGACCTTCCTGCTAGCTTTAGAGATACAATGAATGCTATTGAAAAAAAAGCATTTATAACAAAGGATAGCTTATTGGTCGTTGACGACTACCATCCAACCTATTCTTCGCAGGAAAGCAAACGAATGGAGCAAATTGCACAGCAAATTTTGCGCGGTTATGGTGATCGAGTTGGTAGATCAAGGATGAAAGCAGATACGTCTTTACAAAAGACCTACCCACCACGTGGAATTTGTTTAATTACAGGTGAAGATACACCGAAAGCGGGTATTAGCACCACTGCTAGGTTCTTAGAGATAGAGCTTACAAGGAATTCAATTAATCTCGAAAGATTAAAGTCATGCCAAGAAAAGAATCATTGGTACAGTTACGCCTATAAAGGGTATATCGAGTGGCTAATACCCCAAATGGAACAATTACCGACTGTGCTTAAAAAGATGTTTAATGATAACAGAAATCGCTATCTAAACAAAGAAACACACGGCCGCGTAACTGAAACAATTTCTTGGTTACAAGTAGGTCTGGAGTTGTTGCTAGCTTTTTATGTTGAAGTCCAAGCCATTGACAGTATTCAAAAGGAAAAAATAATGGCACTTGCCATAGAAAATCTCGACAAAACAGCAAAAAAACATGCTTTTAATGTCAATTCACATGACCCAGTAATGTTATTCATAGAAGGCCTCCGCGATTTGATTAATTCTAAAGCTGTTAGCACCTACGATATTAAGGAAAACCCATACAGTGATGATAGGCATTTTATTGGATGGGAAGATAATGAATATTACTACTTTTTGCTCGCAAATGTAATGAAAGAAATAAACCTTTTTTTCCAGGGCCAAGGTCAAAGGTTTCCTGTTTCAAAGAATATGCTGTCAAAGATGCTTGCTGAGCGGCAGATGATTGAAGTAGAAAAATCTGAAAATGAGGTACGCAATACTGTTAGGGCCTATGTAGGTAAAGAACAGAAACAATCAAGAGTGATGAAATTAAAAAAGGCTGCTCTTTTATAAATAAATTTAAGGTCATGTAGGTCATCAAGACCTATGTGACCTTAAAAAACAATACAACACATAAATTAGATTCCGAAACTTTTGCTTAGATTGGCAGCATAATGTCCGCCAAAGCTATAAAAAAAAATTAAAAGAGTAGGAGAAATATTTTATGACAACTTTTGAATTGCCGGAAGTGTTGGAGGTAAAGGATATCCAATTATTCTTAGGAATTGGTCGAAGCCAAGCTTATAAATTAGCAAAATCAAAATCGTTTCATGCTGTGACAGTTGGCAAACGTATTCTTGTTTCAAAAAAATCATTTTTAGAATGGTTTGAAGGCAACCACTTAACTGCCTGAAAATTCACTATTGATCATGATAGAACCAAATGGACGCCAAGACACGTTTTGCAACCAGGGGGATATTCCATTATTATGACAGTAGGTGCAAATGCTTGGTGTCCGGCTAATTATGGAGGAAAATAAATGGCTGGTTACCCAAAAAAAGATAAGAATGGAACATATTATTTTGTTTTAGAGGCCGGAAAAGATGCTACTGGCAATCGAAAAAGAATTAAGAGAAGGGGCTTTAAGAAAATTAGTGAAGCTAAGGCAGCCATGGCGGAACTGATGGTTGAACTTAAAAAGGGCAATTTGATGAAAGAGGAAAAGATGTCTTTAGGTATCTATCTAGATTATTGGATGGAAAATTACGTCAAGACGAATCTAAAACCTAAAACAAGTGCCGAGTATGAAAAGATAATCAAAAAATATCTCCAACCTTCTTTAGGCCATATCATGCTGAATGAATTAAAAAGTACTCAGCTTCAAAACTACTATAAAGAAAAATTAGAGGTTTTGTCCGCTCAATCAGTGACACATCACCATCGTGTCCTCTCAAAAGCTTTAAATGACGCGATTGATTGGGAGTTTATAAGCAAAAACGTGGCCAAAGGGGCAAAACCACCTAGACCAATAAAACGTGAAATGAACACGCATACGGGGGAGCAGATTAATTTACTGCTCAAGACAGCTAGAGAAAAAACTCCTGTATTTTATCCCATTATATTTGCCGTTGCCCATACAGGAATGAGAAAAAGCGAATTAATCGGTTTGACCTGGAACAATGTAGATCTAAAGACGGAAAAAATCTACATACGGCAAACCATTACGGAAGCAAATGGGAAGTATTTTTTTAATCCCATTCCGAAAAGTGAGAAACCAAGAGGGGTAAAGTTAACAGCGGAACTTTCGAAATTATTACAGATATTAAAAGAGGATCATGAGAATCGGAAAAATATTCTTGGGGACAGCTTTAATCCTCACAACCTCGTCTTTTGCAATTCAAAAGGAAATATCATGGCTCCTTCTGAAATATCACGAGCGCTTAAAAGAGCTTTAAAGGCCGCAAGTTTGCCGGATATCCGTTTTCATGATTTACGTCATTCGCATGCAACGATTTTATTAAAGGCAAATGTACATCCGAAAATCGTAAGTGCCCGATTAGGCCACTCCAAAATACAAGTGACCATGGATACCTATTCTCATCTTACCGATTCAATTGAAGCCATTGCTGTGGACCAATTGGATAAGTTGCTTCAATAAAGAAACTTAAAAGGCACTAAAATGTGAATGGCACCATTTGGGCACCAACCAATAAAAAAAGACCGAAAGCCCTCTGGTCTATGTAAGAAAAGAATTCGTGAGAACCCTTGATATGATTGAGTTGGCGGGACTGCGTGGGAATCGAACCCACCAGACCTGGCACGCAGGTCTCAAGCAGTTTTGAAGACTGTGGAGGACACCAGTACCCCATTCAGCCCCATGGATGTAAATATATCAATATAGTTATGACTATAGAAACTAAGTATAACCTATCCCTATAGAAATCTCTATCACATGTTATCATATTACAATGGAATATGGTGATAATCAATAAGATCCGCGTATTTGTCATTTTTTCGACAAGCTTTTCAATAGTCAAAAAAGTATTCTTAAGTTGATAGGAGAATACTTTAAAATCAATTTACAGCATAAGATCATTAGGCTAAATTCATACAATTATGTCCAATACTTGTCTAAACTTATAAAAAAAGACTATAATAAGATGAAAAAATAGTTATTTATGTGGGTGAATAGATATGCTTCATGGTTGGTTTTTATGGTTTATCCTGTTCTGGGTAGTTTTCCTAGTTGGTTCTTTTGCCATCGGTGGATTTTTTATGTTCCGGAAGTTTTTGAAAAAGATGCCGAAAGAAGACGGCAAGTCTGTTATGGATTGGGAGGAACATTATGTTAAAGAATCCCGTCACTTGTGGGGACCTGAGGAGAAAGAGCTCCTAGAGGATTTAGTCAGTCCTGTTCCTGAGCTTTTCCGTGATGTGGCCAGACATAAGATTGCTGGAAAAATTGGCGAAATCGCCTTAAAAGAAAAAGCTCCAAAAATTACAAAAGATTTAGTTATTCGTGGCTATATCCAAGCAACACCAAAAAGAGATCATAAATTCTTGCGTAAAAAGCTTTTTGAAAATCGAATTGATGTTGCTCCCTTTGAGCACCTATTTTAACCGTCCATCAAGGGACGGTTTTTTGTTTTTCAAGAAAAAAACTGACCCTTCAAAAGGACCAGTTTTCCACACCAAACTATATCTGTTTCCCACTATGAAGCTGTTTAAACAGTTTTTTATAATCCAAATACATCGCAATCCGCCAAGGTACAATCATACAATAGGCCAGGAAGAAGAACATGCCGCTTAGTTCACCAAAATCGATGGTCGCACTTAATACCGACTTCATAACTAAGCGAACAACTAATAGGCCAATCAAAATAAAGAAAAATGCTTTGGAGCGTTTTAGATAAATATCGTTATCACGAATCTCAAACTTCGAGGTTTTAATTAATAATATAGAGAATAGCATCCCCACGATCGCTGCCTCAATCATTTCAGCTCCAGTTAATCTAAATTGCGGATCCATATACATTAAAGCCCCACTCGACATGAACAGAGGCGGTAGAATTATTTTACGAGCATTGGTGGGTTTTTTTGCGGCTTTCATCCGGACCACTAAGGCCAGAGTACCCATAAACACCGCTCCAATTGAAGAAGCAAGAACTATGTTCATTAGATTCATTCCTTATCTAATTTATTTACTAACCCATTATAACTCAAATAAATGGATT
>NZ_JBALSN010000008.1:0-11039 GCF_036966985.1 Neobacillus drentensis
GTATTGAGCCGGGGTCATCTTATTTAGTCCCCACTGATAACGATGATTATTGTACTCTTCGATATATGAATCCACTATCTGTTTGAGTTCATTTAAACTATTACAATCTTTATAATCCACCTCATCTTTAAAATGACCAAAGAAGGATTCCATTGGCGCGTTATCCCAACAATTTCCCTTACGGGACATTGATTGAGTAATAGCCAGCTTCTTTACTCTTGCTTGAAAGAGGGGATGTGTATAATGAACCCCCTGATCTGAATGAAGGATCGCCTCAGGATGAAAACCTTCCTCCATAGCTTCATTAAGTCTTCTTAATGTTTTATAAACAATATCCATTTCTAGTGAGGAGGTCAAATAATGGGCTAATATTTCATTTGTACTGCCATCTTTAACACAGGATAAATAAGCTTTTTGACCATTTGAATAATATAAATATGTAATATCAGTTAATAATACTTTCCCAGGTTCTTTTTGATTAAATTCACGGTTTAAAAGATTAGGGCATGTACGATGTTCTTGAGTAGCTTTAGAGATTTTTTTATAAGGTTTTGCCTTTCTTACCTTGGCAACCAGTTGATATTTGCGCATTAACCTTCGAATTTTCTTATGATTCATTTCCACAAAATAATCCTTTTCTAAGATCATTTTGATTTGTAGAGCACCGACTTTCTCCTTTTTCTGTAGAAAGATAAACTGAATTAGTTTGATGTCAATTTCGTCTTCCATATCTTTACGCTGGCGAATAGGAGCTGCCTTTAACCAAGCATAGTACCCACTTCTACTCACTCCAGCTAATTCACATAAATAACCTACTTGGTTCTTTAATTGGTGTTGACGAATGGTGTGTTCAATAAGTTGAAATTTCTCTGATGGTGTTAATACCGTTTCTTCTGCAACGCCTGCCTCTCTAGTTCCTCTAGCTTTTTTAAGAAGTCATTCTCAGCCTCTAAAAATTTGATTCTGGCCTCAGCCTTTTTTAGTTTTTCTTCTACTGATAGTTCCTTTGAGGACGGTCGTCCACTAGCTGCCTTTCCCCTGCGTTCCAAGTGAAGACCCTGTTCACCAAACTTTTCATAGGTTTCACGCCATCTTTGTAGACACCTTTTCGGCTGATTTTTACCAATCACTTCAATGTTAAATCCATTTTCAATAAAAATTTGAGAAGGAATTTTTCCACTTTGATATTCCATTACAGCCTTTACTTTGAAGTCAGGATGATAGGAAATTGAACGTTCTGATACACGTAAAACGTTTGGATTCTTTTCTAATTCTTTAATTTGATAATCCGTAAATAAATACTTGCTCATGTAAATCCTCCGTCCACAATAATTCTTTTATTATAAACGGGTTTCCTTTCTGAAGACATAGAAAAACCCGAATAAGGGGCACTTTTTAATTAGTGTCCATTATTCGGGTTATAGTTCATTCCTTTGTGCTCTTTTCTATTAAATCTTATCCAATGCCTGTTCAAGGTCTTCTTGAAGATCCTCCCATGATTCTAGACCAACGGATAGCCGCAGTAAGGTATCATCGAAGCCCATTTTTCTTCGTTCTTCCTCTGGTACTACGGCATGGGTCATTGTTGCAGGATGTTGAATTAATGTCTCGGCATCACCGAGACTAACAGCAATTTTTATTAATTGCAGCTGATTCATCAACTGTTGCGCCGTTTCCTTTGTTCCTCTAATTGTAAAAGATATAAGCCCGCCAGGTTGTTTCATTTGTTTTTTAGCGATTGAAAAATCTTGATGTTCCGGATCGCCAGGAAAATAAACCGTTTCAATTTTCGGATGGTCTTTCAAAAAACGAAACAATTCACTGGCATTTTCACAGTGGCGGTCCATGCGAAGGGGTAGTGTTTTCATCCCTCTTAATAATAGCCAAGCATCAAAAGGGGAGATAATCCCACCGATGTCTTTTTGGGTCGTCTTTGAGACCTGTCTAATAAACTCCTTCTTCCCTATGACAAGCCCCGCAATGACATCTCCATGTCCGCAGATATATTTGGTTGCACTATGAATGACAACATCGCAACCTAGTGTTAGAGGGGTTTGAATATAAGGGGAACAAAATGTGTTATCAACCACAACAGGAATCCCCTTTTCATTCGCCACCCTCGCCACTAATCCTAAATCTACCAACTTCATTGTAGGATTTATCGGCGTTTCAATATAGATACAAGCGGTGTTTGGACGAATTTCTTGTTCTAATAAATCTGCCGAGTTCATTAAAGAAAAGTCGTGGTCGATTCCATATTTCTCTTTTAATAACTCTAACAATCCAAATGTACAACCATACACTCCTTGTGAACAAAGAATATGATCTCCAGTCTTTGTTAAGGCCACTAACACTGCACTGACGGCCGCCATTCCAGACGAAAACGCTAAGCCCGCTTCACCTTGTTCAAGAACTGCGATCCTGTCTTCTAATATTTTCACGGTTGGATTTCCTAAGCGTGAATAAATAAATCCCTCTTCCTGACCAGCAAACCTTCTTTCCCCTTGTTCGGCGTTGGCAAAAGTGAAAGTGGATGTTTGATATAACGGGGGAACTAAACTGTCTTGATGTTCATCCGCCTTGTAGCCTGAATGAATAACTTCCGTTTCAAACCGTGATTTCTTTTTCCCCATTTTGGATTCCTCCTGTTTGAAAACGTTTACATTCCATTGATTTATAATATGTCAGTTAGGTAAATATCGTTAGGGCACTCTTAAATATGAGTGCCCATCCCTAACTAACTCTTATATTTTGCTCTTGAATGACGACCTTGTTCTTTCCAGTCCCCTTTGCAATATACAGTGCTTCATCTGCCCGTTTAAATAAGAAGTTGTAGGCATCGACCTGTTCCTTATTCCAATAAGAAACACCACAAGAGACTGTAATATGCGGCTCAGAAGATTCAGCTATTTTTTTCACTAATCTTCCAGCTACAGCAGCTCCTTTGTCTAATGGGACTCCCGGAAGGTAAAGAGCCAGCTCTTCCCCGCCCCATCTGGCACCAATATCTTCTCCGCGGATATTGTTTTTTATCAGGGTTGCCACCTGGACAAGAACTTGATCTCCCACCTGATGTCCATATGTATCATTTATTTCTTTAAAATTATCAATATCGAGCAGGATAAAAGTACCCTCTCCGGACTCTTTCATTGACCTCTGAATTCTCTCATCCAAAAATTTACGTGAATAGAGCTTTGTTAGGTGATCGGTAATAATCATATGCTCCAATTCTTCTCTGAGCATAGAATTGGTTAGTGCAAGCGATGAATGATGAATAAGTGACTGAAGGAGTTTAAAAGTATCAAAAGAAAAGAAATAGGGCTTTTGATGCATTACAATGGAAAAACCCTTTAATTTTTCGCTATGAATCATTGGAACTGCAAGAATCGAATGAAAACTTGGTGTATTTTTTATGGTTTGGATGTCGAAATCTCCAATAAATAAAGGATTTTTTTCTCGTTCAATTTTTCCCTTTAAATAATCAATATAAATTTTGGCTTGTGGTGTGTAAAAGTAGGGTGTTGAGCCTGGGAGTATTTTTACCTTAGCATGTTCGTTGGTGAATAAGAAAAACCCAACTTCTTGTGCATCAATGGAAGAGATGATTTGTTCTGACATATATGTCATCGTATCAACTAATCGCAGGTTGGAATTTAAGCAATGCGAAGTTTCGTTGATTAATTGTAAATTGAAGATTTCCTGCTTTGATTGTTGATGGAGATAGGCATTTTCCAAAGAACTACCCGCAGCACTAGCCAGTAACCTAATAAACTCTACCTCAAACTCATGGAATTCAGCCGCAGTTGCTGCCACAACCTGCAAAACACCATAGGTTACTTGTTTCCCTTTTAAGGGTGCATAAATAATGACATGGTCACCTGTAGCAGAATACTCAAATTGAAGTTCTCCTGATCCATAAGCTTTAATAGCAACAATATTTTCACTATCATATTCAAGTTCAATAATCGGAAGTTCATTATGACTATATGTATCCTGTGAAAGCAATAGGGAAAAGGAGTTGTCAGGATATAATTCTTTCAAGATAACACATAATTCATCCAAAAGGTTCTCCACATCCAGAGATGAATGAAGTGTTTCTGTAATCTCTATTAATTGTTTGTACCTTTTTATTTGCCACTGTAAATCACACTCGAGAATATCCATTTAGGTTTCACCCGATCTAATTCCAAATATATACATCGTCCCTTAATTATAGTTAATTTTCAGACACTTTGGCGATATTTATTTGTATAAATTATTAACTTTTATTAAAATAATATTTTCGACAAAATTCTTCTGGACTCACTTCTAAAAAAAATATTCTTGACTTTGATAGAATAAAAATTATATAATACTTTTTGTGTAAAATATTGCAGCCTATTGTGTTCACTTTGAATAGTCTCATTTTATTCCTCATATGTAAATGATGGTGTATCTCGTAACCCTTAGCTGCAAGGGCGAAGGTGCATGAAAATAAAATGGCTGTCAAAGAGTCTCATAACGGTTTTTATTTTACCAAAATAAAAACACGAAGGAGGAGTCATTCATGGCTCGTTATACTGGCTCTAGCTGGAAAATTTCCCGTCGTCTTGGAATCTCTCTAAGCGGCACAGGTAAAGAATTAGAAAAGCGTCCTTACGCTCCTGGACAACATGGTCCAAACCAACGCAAAAAGCTTTCTGAATACGGATTACAATTACAAGAGAAGCAAAAGCTTCGTCATATGTATGGCGTAACTGAGCGTCAATTCCGTAATCTTTTTGATAAAGCTGGCAAATTAGCTGGTATCCACGGTGAAAACTTCATGGTTCTTCTTGAATCACGTCTTGACAACGTTGTATACCGTTTAGGTTTAGCTCGTACTCGTCGTGGAGCACGTCAATTAGTTAACCACGGCCACATCTTAGTTAATGGTTCACGCGTTGATATCCCATCATTCCGCGTAACTCCTGGTCAAACAATCAGTGTTCGTGAAAAATCACGCAACCTTGATGTGATCAAAGAAGCGATCGAAGTTAACAACTTTGTTCCTGACTTCTTAACTTTTGATGCTGACAAATTAGAAGGTACTTTCACTCGTTTACCTGAGCGTTCTGAATTACCTGCTGAAATTAACGAAGCTCTTATCGTTGAATTCTACTCTCGTTAATTGATTTGCTTATTAAAAGCAATCACAAAAACCCTAGAAACTGCGTTATATCAACGTTTCTAGGGTTTTTTATTTATGTTATTTTTAAGTATTCGTGGACATGAAAACCTCTATTTTCAACTTTTTATAAGCTTTTATGATTCTTAAATGTTTATAGAATGGTTATCTATTTTTCCTAGATTCCTGCTTGTTTTAGGAACAATAGGTTCAACTTTGCCAAGCCAAAAGAGATAGGTTAATGCACCGATTAAGGTGGCAGTTCCTGACACTATAAGTGCAGGGGTAAATGAGTGGGTAGTAGAAATTATAAAACCGGTTACAATTGGACCCAAAATGCCACCCATATTTGACACACAGTTTTGAAGTCCTCCAACAACTGAAGTCATATTTACAGGGGCTACGTCTCCAGGAAGTGACCAAATAGCACAAGCAGCAGTCGTTAAACCCGCATAGGAAATCGATAGTAAAGCGATAGAAAGAACAGCTGAATTAACCAGCCCCGCAAAAGCTATCGAGGTTGCCAATAACATACCTCCACCTAGGTTCAATTTACGAACAAAGGTTAAGGAATAGCCTTTTGAATAAAGATGGTCGGAAAACCAGCCCGCTAAAAGTTCAGCAACTAGACCAAAGAGTGGAGGAATCATGGATACCCAACCCATTTTCATCAATTGGAAGCCTCGTTCTTGTACAAGATACGTTGGGAACCAAGTGATAAAGAAATAAATGGCATAGTTTAACATGAAAAACCCTACACACATTGCTAAAATATTACGGTATTTAAGAAGTTGATACCATTTCATCGGCTGGGTATTTTCAAGGCCATCCTTTTTGAGCTGTCCATCACGAATATAGGTTAGTTCCTCTTTGTTTACATACATATGCTTTTCCGGATCACGATAATAAGCCCACCAAATGGCTACCCAAACCAATCCTAACAGACCAGATACGATAAATGGAACTTGCCAGCCAAAGGCAGTCATTAACCAAACAACAAAGGGCATCGCTAGCGCCGTACCCACTTTAGAACCGCTGTCAAAAATAGCAGAAACTCTTGTCCGTTCTCGATCAGGGAACCATTTTGCTGTCACACCAGCATTGCTTGGATATGCTCCTGCCTCCCCCATTCCTAATAGGGTTCGAAAAATGAGGAGGGATTTCATTCCTTGGCTAACAGCTGTCAATGCGGTGGCAATGGACCACCAGGCAACGCTTAAAGCAAGAGAGAATCGTTGTCCAACTTTATCGGCCAGCCAACCAGCAGGAATCTGAAATAACGCATAGGTCCAAAAGAAAGCAGACATGACAATCCCCATTTGTGCCGCATTTAGGCCAAATTCTTTCATTATAGTCGGGGTGGTAGCAGACAGGACTGTACGGTCCAAATAATTAATAGCTATAGCTGCCCACATGAAGATGGCAATCTTCCATCGAACTTTCGTTCTTTTTTGATTTATTTCTCTCATTTTAAAACCTCCTATAATAGAAATCGCTTCCAAATTAAATTAAGAATATTATAACAATTTCATGCATTCCTTGGTTAACCAATTGATAGATAGCCATCGTGCAAAGTCTATAGAGGATAAAATTCTGAGTCTTACCATTTTCTGCTTTATTTCTAATTATTTAAACACTATCTGAAGATTAATAAAAGAACCTTTTTAACTTGATGCCGTCCCCCTAAAATCTAAGAAGATTTTAGGGGTTTAATGGAATCTATCTTTCTATGCTTTTACAAATACTGTTTTGATTGCAGTAAAGAATTCGACCGCAGCCTGGCCCTGCTCACGGGAGTGCGAGCTGGACTGTTTCATGCCGCCGAATGGTGCCTGTAATTCAACACCAGCAGTTTCCGCGTTAATCCGCACAAGTCCGGCCTCGATGTCGTTGATAAACGACATCATGGTGCCGATGTCTTTTGTATAAATAGAGGCACTAAGCCCGTACTCGACATCATTAGCCTGCGTTAACGCTTCCTCAATTGATTCCACTTTAATAAGTGCCAGCACCGGACCAAAAATCTCCTCCTGGGCAATGACCATTCCATTCGTAACCTCATCAAATATGGCAGGCTGGACAAAAAAGCCGTTTTCGCCTCCGTTCTCCGTGTACCGTTCACCGCCGTATATCAATCTTGCACCCTCTGCTTTCCCTTTTTCAATATAAGAGAGAACGGTTTTCATCTGATTCTCACTGGCACAAGGTCCCATCCATGAATTGCCTTCCATGCCGTTTCCAATTGTAATTTCTTTGACCTGCTCAAGCAGCTTCTCTTTAAATGCACCGTATACCTCTGCGTGAACGAATACCCGGCTTGTAGCAGTACACTTTTGTCCTGTCGAACGAAGACCGCCGTTAATTGTTCCTTCTACCGCCAAATCTAAATCCGCATCTGCTGTAATAATGACAGGATTTTTCCCGCCCATTTCCAGCTGATATTTTGCTCCACGGGCCAGAGCTGCCTGACCAATTTGTTTCCCAGTGGCATTGGAGCCTGTAAACGTAATGCCGTTTACGTCTGTATGGTTAACGATTGCTGTGCCGACTTCGGATCCAGCCCCTGTAACCATATTGACTACACCTGCTGGGATGCCGGCCTCATGCATACACTCCATAATCTTTGCTGCTGTAACAGCTGCTTCCTGTGCCGGTTTAAACACAATGGTATTCCCATAAATCAAGGCAGGGGCCATCTTCCAAATCGGGATGGCTACCGGAAAATTCCAAGGGGAAATTACACCGATGACTCCAAGCGGAACGCGTGTCGTAAACATTAACGCCTTGCTGTCAGTGGATGGTATCACATCACCTGCTTTGCGCATCCCCTCACCAGCATAGTAACGGAGGATGGCAATCCCACGAATTGTCTCACCTTTTGCTTCAGGGAACGTTTTACCCATCTCTCTTGTCATCGTTTCGGCAACCTCTTCAAGCCGCCTTTCCAGACTATTTGCTATTTTATAGAGATAATCACCTCGTTCTGCTCCTGAAAGACGGCGCCACTCTTTTTGCGCTCTCTTGGCTGCATCCACAGCCCTGTCAACATCTTCCCTTGTCGAGCACTGTACGTAGCCGACGATTTCATTTTTATTGGCAGGATTAATAGCTGCGCCGACTTTATTTCTGAGGGATGATACCCATTTTCCGTTAATATAGTTAAGATGGGTTTTTACCTGAACTGATGTGGTCATGATTAAAACTCCTTTCCATATTCCTAAAATGTAGGTCCAATGCGCCAAATACCAAAATCATACTGTTTCAGAATTTCTGCTTTCGTGAGCTTTCCAGAAGCAACAAGCTCAATTTCATCAAAAATATGCTGGCCAACCGACTCAATTGATTCAATGCCTTCGATAATCGTTCCGGCATTCAAATCGATGTTATCTCCCATTCTTTCAAAAATTCCAGTGTTGGTTGCAATTTTTATAACAGGAGCAATAGGTGATCCAGTAGGTGTACCTCTTCCTGTAGTAAACAAAACGATTTGGGCTCCACCAGCCACCATCCCCGTTAGCTGTTCAATATCATGTCCCGGTGTATCCATCCAAACCAGACCTTTTTTGGATGGGACTTGTGCATAATCGATCACTTCTTGTAAAGGGCTGCTGCCAGACTTATTGGAAGCACCTAACGATTTTTCTTCGAGAGAACTCAACCCTCCCTTGATATTTCCAGGGCTTGGATTCCCTGTACGGATATCTACTCCCATCATGATGGCCCGATTTTCCATAGCACCGATTACTTCATATACTCGCTTGGCTGTCCTGTCATCGACTGCACGTTGTGCCAATAAATGTTCAGCACCAATTAATTCTGTCGTTTCGGCTAAAATTGCAGTACCTCCGTGATCAACAAGCATGTCGCTAACGACCCCTACCGCTGGATTGGCTGATAGACCGGAACATGCATCCGAACCGCCGCACTCAGTCCCGATAATGAGCTCACTGAAATCACAGAGTTCCTTCATTTGGGCGGAAGCATCCTGTACCATTTTCACTGCTATTCTAGATCCTTCAGCGATGGCACCAAGTGTTCCATTGTGGTCCTGAATGGAAACCACTTCAACCGGCTTTCCTGTCGTGGCTATCTCTCCTGCAACACTGCGTGCTTGATGGGTTTCACAGCCAAGCCCTAGAACTACCACGCCATAAACATTTGGATTGGCCCCCATTCCTACGTAAGTACGGAATGTTTGATCATAATCTACACCTACCTGTGCACATCCATGCTGATGTATAAAAGAGACCGTGCCTTGCACTAATTCCGTAATTTGTTTTGCTGCCTGGGTTGCACAAGTAATCGTAGGCAAGATTAACACGTGGTTTCTTACCCCTACTTGACCGTTTGGGCGCCTATATCCCCAAAACTTCTTTCCACTATTCAACTTTATCCCCCCGTCCTCTTTTTCCTTCCAGATTGTGAATATGAACATGTTCACCCATATCAATCTTTGTAGTGGCTGAACCAATCACTTCACCATATTTAAGAATATCCTCCCCCTTGGAGATCGACTTGACAGCGAACTTATGCCCGAATTCAATTTTTTCCTTTAATTCAACGTCAAAGCTGTTCCCCTGGCATGTGACCTTGACATGACTCCCTGCTGGAATACCCTCTAAAGCCACAGCCACTTTATCATTCGGCTTCATCATCACCGTTTTAAAAGCTGTACTCATCTTAAATCTCCCCTGCTTTATATTGGTCTTCTTTTAAAAATAGTTAGAGAATGGCTTACAAATTGTGTACAACGTTTTTTGCAAGATGGACAGTATTTTGTAAAACCCCAATATCAGATATGTCAATTTCTATTTGGTCTCCATCTGCTAACGTAAATTCATTTGGGGGAACAATACATGTACCTGTCAATAAAACAGTGCCGTTAAAAATCTGATTATCTTTAAGGAGATATGAAACAAGCTCGTCAAATTTCCGCTTTAGCTGGCGGGTATTAGCGCTCCCTTCCACCACTTTTTCGCCGTTACGATAGATTCTGCAGGTAATTTCAAATTGATAAGGATCTCGAACCGCTTCAGATAGAAGAATGGCTGGACCAATAGAACAGGAATTTCTCCAGATTTTTGCCTGGGGTAAATAAAGCGGGTTTTCCCCCTCAATATCACGACAGCTCAGGTCGTTTCCAATGGTATAACCTAAAATTTCTCCCTCGCTATTAATGACAATCCCTAATTCTGGCTCAGGGATTTGCCACTTAGAATCACTTCGAAGATATAGCTTATCATTTGGACCCACTGTCCTTGCGGCTGTGGATTTAAGAAAAATTTCAGGACGTTTGGCATCATAGACCTTGTCATAGACAGTGGTTAAACCGTTTATACCATCAATAGATTCGAAGTTTCTGGCGTCCTTGCTTCTTTCATATGTAACACCAGCCGCCCACACTTCAGGAGCTTCAATCGGAACGAGCAATGATAATTTTTCAAGAGATTGTGATATTGGATCTAAGGTTGAGATAGCGTTTTCAACAAAGTGAAGAAGAGAAGTATCTTGATCTTTTGCTTGCTGAGCTAACTCAAAGAAGTCTTTTTGTGGCAGTGAATAGATATGCTCCTCATTTGTTAAAGCAGCAAGAACTGGAACTGACTTTTCATTTAAATAAGAAATAATACGCATATAGTCCTCCTTTTAAATATTAATTACAGCGTTTAAATGGGGGGTTCCCTCCCAATTAAATTTTTCATGCGTTCTCATTAATTTTAAGTGCAAATTTCGTGCCAAAAAGAAAGATGAATTCATTTTTTAAAAAAATAAACACCAAACTACCTATCAAATCAAGGTTTGTCATGCTCTAACAAAATAACTCCTATTCATTAAAGAACAAGAAACTATTTAATTTAATTACTTATTCACTTCAAATCTTTCATATTTGAAA
>NZ_JBALSN010000008.1:11062-25083 GCF_036966985.1 Neobacillus drentensis
TTTCAAATATGAAAGATTGAAGACAAATTTAAAGTATAAAAAAACAAGGGGGTCTGCATGACCTCCCTTGTAAAAAAAATTGTTTCTTCTTTTCTATTCTTCTATAAATCTTTTCGTTCATCTAACTAAGTCTCTCAATTTCAACTGTAACAACTTAACCGGTTTAAAGTAAACTTTGGGACATCTTGTGTTCCTTAACTTTTATATATATTGCGACAATATTTAGAAAAAATCTCGAGCAAGCATTAGAACTAACTCAGGACTTATATTGACATTGGTCCTGTCAGGGAAATTGTAAATCATAATCGGAAGCTTAGTGGACTGAGCAACGCCTGTATAATAGTTAAATATAAAATGATGCAACTCATTTATGAAAGTTCAACTTACGCCAAAGGGTAGTTTTACTTATTCCAAAATCCATGCAAAGTCTATCCTTGTTTCCATGATAACGCTCAAGAAGCTGCTTCCAGATTTGATTTTCCATGTCCTCAAATCGATTTGAAATGGTGACCTGTAACTCGTCTTGATTTTGTTCCCCTCTGTCGTAAAGATTCCCTTTCTTCTCAGCCAACAGCTCACAAATCTTGTACTCTGTTAACTCTTCACCCTCCTCAGTACTAATGACTAACCTTTCGATGAAGTTTTGCAATTCCCGCGCATTACCAAACCAATCGTAACTTTGTAGACAATCAAAAAGTTGATCCAGCGGCAAAAACAAAACCTTTTGCTCTTTTATACATTCACTCTTGAAAAAGGATATAGCCATAGGGACGATGTCGTCTTTACGCTGTCTGAGTGGCATTAATTGTAGCTCCAATACACTCAGCCGGTAATAAAGATCTTCACGAAAACGCCCCAATCGAACTTCTTCACGCAGATCCCGGTTCGTAGCGCAGATGATCCGAACATCAATAGGAGTTACCCGATCTCCTCCAACACGTCGAACCTCCTTTTCTTGCAATACCCTTAGGAGTTTCGCTTGAAAATTAAGGGAGATTTCCCCTAATTCATCGAGAAATAATGTACCTCCATGGGCTAATTCAAAAAGCCCCATCTTACCTCCTTTTAGTGCCCCTGTAAAAGTGCCCTCGACATATCCAAAAAGTTCACTTTCAAGTAGATTTTCACTCAATGCAGCACAGTTAACGGAAACAAAAGGTCCCTTAGCCCGTTTGCTCTCATTATGAATGCTCTGTGCAAAGAGTTCCTTTCCTGTCCCCGTTTCACCATAAATTAAAACAGTACCGTTAGATTTAGCATACTGTCTCGCTTGTTGAATACATTTGAGCATTTCTGGGCTACCACCCTGAATATCATGGAAGGATTTCTTGGCCACTAATCCTTTTTCATTAAGCCTAGTCCTGATGTTCATTTCTAAATTTTGAATTTCACCAATTTCTTGAAAAATAGCCACTGCTCCATGGAACCTACCATGAATGATAATAGGAACCCGGTTACAAACAATCTTCTTTCCATTAATCTTAAGAAGGATATTTTTTTGCTCTTCATGTTCGGATAAAACTTTATTTAATAGACTTTCGGGTAAACACTCAGTTAACTTATTCCCGAGTACCTGGTTTATAGGCACGCCAAATATTCTCTCAGCTGATGCATTATATACGGTAACCTTCTCATTATTATCAATTGTAAGAACTGCCTCAGTTGTAAAATTAAGAATCGCTTCAAGTTCCTTTAAACGAGCTTTCTCCTTTTCCATTGATTTTAAAATTGTTGCGGCTTCATTAAGGGCTATTTGAAGGGACATAGGACCCGATTCTAAAAGACATCCATAGATTCCACGCTCTATCGCTTGTTGTGTGGCTACTACATCTCCCACTACTGCATCTATTCCCTGGTCTTCTATTAGATGTTTCACCTTCGCAGGTATTTCGTTAGCATCTTGACAGGGCAAGATTTGCAAATCTATGTCCATAATGTTATTAAAATGCTTAGATTGAAATAAAATATTTAACGTCGTGATAAAGGCGATTTTTTTAAAACCTTGCTCACTTGCCTTACTTAACGCCATTAAAATGTCGACAGACGTAACGGGTATTTCAATGACAGGTAAATCGAATGAATTTCGTAAAGCTTGGGCTGTTCCCCCACGAGAGATGAGAATCTTTACACCTTGATTGATATAAGATCTGATTTCATCAAGATTTTCCTTGAGATTCCCTGGAATAACGGTATACGGTATATCACAAATTTCATTCATTCTTTCGGCTTGCTCTACTAAGGCTTCATAGGGGGCAATGACGAGTATATTGTTCATTAAGTAGACACCTCTATCTTTTTAAAATAATCTGCGAAATTAATTGCTGCTTTATCTTCCCCATAAACAGGGAGGTGATCAAACTTCTCTCTAAAGATTAAAAGATGAGATTTAATAATCACTAAAAATGATGGAATCATTTTAATATCTTTTAACTATACTTATAACTTTTTAGTATCGTAAGTTTTTTGCTGAGCTATTTGGATTGTTAGCGATTTCAGTACATAGTACAGAAAAACTGCTTAACTGTTCTTTTTGTTAATTGGTTCGAACTGTTTAAGTGCTCTTTAAACCAGTATAAAGCTCAAAAAAGGTTCTTTGTACTCCTTTATATTGGACATAAAGAAAAAGCTCAACGCAAACTATTTGGAGGAGTTAGGAATGACTCCAGTTATGGGTCTGGATATTTCTAAAGAGGAAAGTCAGTTCAGGTATTATAAGAAAAAGGCAAACCAAATCGTAATAGTTTTAAAGTCTCTTATACTGTTGAGGGTCTTTTTCTGGAGGAAGAAACGGTTAACGCTTTTTCCAAGGCACTTAATTTATAAACTGGGGGAAGTTTTAACAAAATCATTCAAGTGGGCAGACGTGATTTATAAAAATCCTACTAACAATAGTCATCGCAGGAGTTTTTTAGCATCCAAATGAAATAAAGAAAAAGGCTTTGGTAATATCTTGACCTTAATATCTATGTTTTAAATATTATAAGGTACATAAAAAAAGACCGTAAATCTTTCATAGATCCACATTTTTTAAGTTCGTTTAATTTGGAGCAAAAGAAAAAGCACCACATATAGTGCTTCCAAATGTTTTTATTCCACTGAGAAAAAACACGAAAAATACTCTGTTTTTTTCTCAGTGGAGAATTAGTATTTGTTTAGCTCCTTAATCGGAGTTTGAATGATAACTGGATTCTTTTTAGGATTCAACCATTTCAAGATGTTTACAACATTCTTTTGAGAAGTTGAGGTACATCCGAGCGTGTAGCCACTTCCAATGTGGAAGAAGATAGCACTGCCTTTATATGGAGTTCGTTGTGTATTGTAGTTGATAACGAAACCGTAGGTATAAGCTGAGATATTCATGTTTTCAGCACTCTTCCATTGACCTCGTGTTTTACTTCTTGATTGCCAAGTGTTGTAAAGTTTTGAAGTTGGGTCATCTACCCAAACATCATCGATTGTGATTTTTCGGTAAGGCATTCTGGTACCCGGATTTCCATAACGTCCAAATGCTGTGCCAATTGAATACTTCCCAATTGGCGACTTTTTACCGCCTTCATGCATATTTGCTGCAGAGGCAAATCCATATTTACCAATATGGCCTGTTGTGGTTAAAACAGGAACCCATTTACCTTGGGAATTTCTTTCAAATGTATGAATTTTAGCATTAGGGGTATTGTAGCCATTAGAAGTTACAAGAATTAACTGTTTGTTGCTTCCTACTGTCTTTAAACCTTCCGCCAAATTCTTAGTGGTTAGGTACTGATTGGATGCCCAACCTGTTTTACCACCAACAGTTACTCTATCCCAAGACCCTTTAGTTTGTGAAACTGTTATAGCTTGGTATTTCTTAACAGTTGTTACCACTTTGTAGGTCGTTCCTGGACCAGTTCTGACATTCAATGCATTCGCTGTGACATATTTTGTTACGCTTGTCGCAGCATGAACCGGTTTAACCGCATGAAATCCTGTAAATAAAACAAACAATGTAACAAAGATTGCAAATCCTTTTTTAAACATCTACTTCAATTCTCCATTCTAGTCATGATACTTATTTACTTTTTATTATATAACGATTATATCATTCTATTTCAATAGGAATTAAAGCACATTTAAAAGGGCCGTCCTGGCCCTTTTTTGTTTTTCCCTAGAGGATACTTGTTTGAACGAGATTAATCTACCTAGGTTATAGTCTGCCTTTTGTCTCCATTTGCAAAGCATAGAGGAATTTTTTGATGTCGATTCGGGTAGTTGTGGTGTGGTTTTTTCCTTCCAGTTCGAGCATCTTCATTCTTACTTGGGTGTAGTCGAACAATTTGGATGAGTAGTACTCAAATGTTGGGTTGGCATAATCGGTTAATCCCATTGAAGCAAGATGCTCGAGCACCTGTTGGAGAATGCGGCGGATTCGTTGTTCCACAGCCTTGCCTTCTTTTCTTATATCCTCCGGAGAGACGGACGAACCAAGCCGCTTTTGGGCCGCCTGCTCATAAAGATCCTTCATAGGCGGGAGCTCCCGATTTCCCTCCATGTCCCATTGATGTAAAATTTCTAGAAGATCCAACAAATCCTTTTCACCGTTTTTGCCAACAATTCCAAGTTCAAGCAAAATGCTTTTGGCAGAGGACGGAAACAAAGGTTGTTTACTTGGGAAAGTGTTCTCAAACAGCCGGTTTTGTGTATTATGTGTATTTAAAAAGCTTAATGACTTTTGAATGTTATGAAGTGATTTTTCTAGTAACAGATAGTCACTTACT
Source organism: Neobacillus drentensis (assembly GCF_036966985.1). Classification (GTDB taxonomy): domain Bacteria; phylum Bacillota; class Bacilli; order Bacillales; family Cytobacillaceae; genus Neobacillus; species Neobacillus drentensis_E. The sequence goes on from NZ_JBALSN010000008.1 coordinate 15,817, forward strand.
TTCTTAATGACACTTACCACCTCAAGCCGGTTAATCGGCTTTGTGATATAATGCTCGACACCTAGGGAATACGCTTCGCTAATCATATCCTTCGTTTCGACTTGGGAGATCATGATGATTTTTCCCCGAAAGGAGGGAGCAATTTCTCTGACTGTCTCAATCCCGTCCCTGATGGGCATGAGCAGGTCAATCATTAGAATATCAACTTCCTGTATATCGAGGGTATGTGCATCTACCTCAGACCCGTCAGCTGCCTCTCCCACAACCGAACCCAATCCCTCTTCTTCAATAATATTGGATAACATCCCTCTGATAGTTGGGGTATCATCGACAATAAAAAATTTCACAGTAAATCACCCCTTTTTCATTAAATTCACAACCGGAAGCTGAACTTCAAAGGTGGTTCCTTTTTCTTTTGAAGACTCAATCAGGTTAATTTTTCCATCAAGATCTTCAATGACATTTTTTGTGTAGGATAAACCAATTCCATTAGAAGCGATTCCGGCTTGGTCAAATTTCGTCGTAAAGCCTGGTTCAAAAATATACACTTTGTTTTTGATAGAAATCCCGTTTCCATTATCCTTTATAGCTATTTTGACTAGGTCTTTAACCTTTTCAATCCCCACATTAAGCATGTTTTGGCTAAAATCCAAACCTGTAACGTCCCCTGTCTGCCCCACTGCCTCAGCTAATGCTATGGTCCAATCAGCGGTGCCGCAGCAAACATCGAGGGCTCGTGAACCCGGCTTTACATCCATTCTTTTCATCGTGTCTTTCCGCCACTTGATGTGTTGTTGAAAACTGATAACAGAATTCATTTTATCATAGTTATCGGAAATCTTTTCAAACACATTGTGAACCCGCTGTTCTTTCGATTCCTGCATGTTTTTATTACCCTTCTTCCACAAAAGTTTTTGCATATGGCTGGTATTGGTTTAAGAGCGAAATAATTCTATTTTCAAGCAGTTCATTTAAGTAAGGAAGTTGCTCTAATCCTTTTTCTATCACTTTTTTTGAATTTTCAAGATACTGGTCACAATATTGAAACAAATGACTTTTCTGATCACTAGATAATTCTTTTATTTTAAAGTTATGGATTGGGAAAACAATTGATGTCAAGGCTTCGAATAAAACGGATCTTTCTGCTTTAATAAATTGACTTTTTTCATTCAATAACCGTTTAAACAGCAGCAGATTTTCAAGAAATTCGTTCCAGAGGTCTACTTTAAAATACTCAGAGAGACGAGCAAGTAAGGAACTTTCTATCCGCTTAATACTCGTCATTAACTCCTCTACAGAAACCAATTCATGGTGATAAACAGATATTTTATTTTCGTTTACATCCTTAATTCCTTTAGAAAGTGCCTTAATCATCAAAATATCTTCTGATTCTGCAAGAAGCTTATAATAAAGGCCACTGAAATAATCCCCAGCCAGAACAGTTAATTGACGATTTTTTTCGTCAACAGATGCATTTGAAATACGTTCATGGGTATCAAGGGCGATTTGTATTAACATTGTTGATAAGGCGTAGTTTTTCATATCGCTGAATGACAATTCGAGGCGTTCCATAATTGAGACTAAAATAAGAAGTTTATCTTCATCTATAATCGGAATCTCAATATATTTGAGCAGGTATGTATCACAAACTCTTTGTTCGACCTGCTCTCGAATATTTGTGAATTTTTGTCGAATGTCCAGCAATTAAATCACCCTTGCTTCCCCTAGTAATGTCTTTATGTATTCTTATTTCCTATTTGCATAGTAAAATTCATTCCGTTTAGCCTTTAATAATGAAAAATACCTAATCATTCTCTAAAAACAAGGCAGACACTATTATAACATAAAAGGTATTCTTAAGGCAGAAATACACAAAATAATCATTTTAGCTAATATGAAATAAGATGAAAACAGTGTGATTAGGATTATTTTTTTATTTCACTTTCTATTTCACCAAGGTGTGTAAGTATTTTAGCATTTCCCCTGATTTTTATAGCCGAAGTATGCTCTGTAAATTGAGCAATTAGGACTTCTCCTTTATCAAGCTTCTCTGAATGATGAAATTTGGTATCAGAGCCCCTTGTTAAGCCGATAACATTAACCCCATCATCAATTGCCTTAATTACTACATACTCACTGTTTTGGTTTTCCCGCTTCTCCATTTATACACCTCAAATCTTCTTAAGAATAGGACTAATATTTAATTAACGAGAGCACTTCAGACCGTGCAACCGCATCATCTGATAGAATACCGCGGACAGCCGTGGTTACTGTTTTAGAGCCAGGCTTTTTAACTCCACGCATGGTCATACACATATGTTCTGCTTCAACGACTACCATTACCCCATGCGGCTCTAATTTTTCCATCATACTGTCCGCAATCGTGGAAGTAATTCGTTCTTGAAGTTGAGGTCTCTTTGCTACTGCTTCTACTGCCCTTGCTAATTTACTCAATCCGGTCACACGGCCATTTTTAGGAATGTATGCTACATGTGCTTTTCCAAAGAAAGGTACAAGATGATGTTCACACATGGAATAAAACGGTATATCTTTAACCAATACCAACTCTTCGTGGTCTTCACTAAAGATTGTTTCAAAATGCTTCTTTGGATCCTCGTTTAACCCGCTAAAAACTTCTTCATACATTTTCGCCACTCGTTTTGGTGTATCATGAAGTCCTTCACGATTTGGGTCTTCCCCGATTGCTTCTAATATTAAACGTACCGCATCTTCAATTTGGGCACGATTTACTTGTGACATATAAAAATTCCTCCTAATGTTCAGTCAAGTATATATGACAAATACATATTAGCACAATCATTAAAGTTCAAGCAAAAAAAATAGAAAAAAGGCCATGGACAAAACCATGACCTTTTTGCTTAAGCATTCGCTTAAAGCAATAAATTTATGTAATTATTTTACTGCATCCTTAAGCGCTTTACCTGGTTTAAAAGCTGGAACTTTGCTAGCAGCGATATCGATTTCCTCACCTGTTTGAGGGTTACGACCTTTACGAGCTGCACGCTCACGCACCTCAAATGTGCCAAATCCAATCAACTGGATTTTCTCTTCTTTTGCAAGAGTATTAGAGATGGTTTCAAACAATGCATCGACCGCATTTGCAGCATCTTTCTTTGTTAACTCTGTTTGTGTTACAACAGCATTCACTAATTCTGTTTTATTCATATTCAAACACCTCTTCTTTTTATTTTTAAATTATGTAGGGATAAAAACATAACATACGTTCTACATGTTTGTCATTAAATAAGATTAGATAAAAGAAAGGTATATTCCTGCTTTTTCATGAAGATTAATATTAAAACTGGCTTTTTGGAGAAATAAAATGCATTATTCTCTTTTTTTTCAAATAATTCCTCCTTTAACTCCCTCAGTTTAATACGAATACCTCTCGAATGCTCTCTTATTCGCAGGATTTCATAACCCTTGTCATTGGATTTACGGGTAACTTAAATGAATTCAGATCATTTTGGCTTCGTGAAGGCATAGTTAAATAAAGGAGTCAGCTACCACTCCATATTTTACCATATAATGCACTTCTCCACGCCGCCCCTGGAGGCTTTCCCTCCCATGTCTCAACGGGTCAATTGCCCTCTCATTCCTTCGTCATGCCTATCCAAGGGGTGGAGGCCAGTTATGCTAAACTGATGGGTCACAGTGCCCTTTTGTTAAAGAAACCTGGTACTCCGTACATATTTGAAATCCTACGAATAAGACAACATTCAATATTAAAGAAACTATTTAAGATACGTTTTATTCCTATGCTGCTAAAGGGATTACGGCTTGGATTTTATGGGGACAGTATGACTCGTTCCTTCGTGCTATTCCTACAAAAATCCTTGCTAGTTTACCTATCAATTTCATGATTGATTTCATTTTCTTTAACTTCTTTACCTTCACATTATGGGTATGGAGGGCTTTAAATTCAGGGTTATTCATCACTAGGCTCATAGTTGCTAAGTAGAGGAATCGTCGTAGTCTGGACCTACCACGCTTTGAAATGACAATCTGACCTTTCCATTTGCCTGAACTTGCTTCAGCTAGGTGTAATCCCGCATGACGTAATAGAGAGTTTCCGTGAGAGAAACCACTTAGATCACCTGATTCACCTAGTATCCCGGCTAAAGAAATTTCACTTATTCCCTTAATCATGAGTAGTTTTTTTGCAAAAGGTATTTTGTAGAGAACTTCTTTAACTTGTTGTTCAACTCTTTCGAGTTGTTTTACAGCGAGGTCATATTCCTCTAATAATTGTTCTAAATGGAATTTATAAGCATCAAGAGCTTGTCCAGTTCCAATAGAGGATTTTGCTAGATTGATTAGTAATTGAGCCTTCTTAGGTCCTGGTTGTCGTTTCATTAAAGACTTCCATCCCCTAATGACATCTAGTGTTTCTAATGATGATATTTCATCCGGTGTAGGAAATAAACGAAGAGTTGCGATTGCCCCTTTGCACGAAACATCTTTAAACACTTGTCTGAGTTCTGGAAAGACCACATCCACCCATCGATTTACTTGATTAATAGACATCACGAGACGTTTAACAATTACATCACGGTTAGAAATTAGAACTCTAAGTTTCTCAAAAGATTCTGATGTTGGACGAACAAAGGAATAATATCCGTTTTTCACCATATCCGCTATAACGAGGGCATCTTTTTTATCACTCTTCGATTGAGTATTGTCACGATTCTCTTTATTCCTTTTTACTAAGTGGGGATTCACTGTAACTACCTCAATGTTTTGTTTATCCAGCCATTTGGATAGGTTAATCCAATAATGTCCTGTTGGTTCCATCCCCACTATTGTTGAATCTAAGTTTTTTAGTTTTTGTATGTTTTGAATCCAACTTAATAGTTTTATGAACCCCTCTTCATTATTTTCAAATGTAAGAGGATCACCGACTACAATTCCACGGAAGTTGACAGCTCGAGCAACGTGTAATTGTTGGGCAATATCCACACCTACAATTAGATGTGTGTCGGAAATTCTTTCTATTAGTTGATTTTGTTTGTCTTGCATTTTAAAATTCATATTAGGGCTACCTCCTTAAGACTATGAGTTAGATTGGACTCTATACTCGTATCTTACTGAGGGGCTCTATTTTTTTCAAACCTGATATTTAACGATCTACAGGAATGCTAAACTGCCCCGTTAGCCATCCATGCAAGCACAAAATCAGTGCTGCACCACAGAGAATGAAAATGGTTATGAAGTGTCAATACTGATACTGACCTTAATCCAGTCAACCAATTCATAGACTTGTTAATTAACACTCTTCTCTTTTTTTTTAACGATTGAGCAGAGTCTTCTTAAATATTGCCATTTTTCCAATTTAGAGGAAACTTATTTTCATGGTAGTTTAATAACAGACCATTTTTGTTTGGTTGGATAATAAATTAAATTAGCGATTTCAACTAATATTTCAGGAGTAACTTATCCGAAATCTTTTATCAATTCAAAGCTTATATTGCCATTATCTCTTTCAAAAACAAGAATATTAATGATTTAATTCATAATACAAAAAGAGGATAACAATCCTCTAGCTGCTTTTTCTATTACTTAACAGGATATTTAATGATTTATACCTTATAATAGAATTAGGCATATAATTACAGTAAGAGGTGACTTGTACAATGGGAAATATACAAAATACTTTTGGATTAAACAATTTCAAAACGATGAAAGAAACATCAAAAGCTGTTGAATTTAAAAATATTGTAAACGATGAAGTAATATATTTGCTTCCAAATAAAGAGATTACTATTGTTTTAGATCCAAAAACAGTTGAAGAAAATAAAGAACTAGAGGAAAAATCTACGGGGTTAAATCATAATACAGCTTTCCTAGAATTTCCTAAGAGAGAGCACACTGGTAATGGACCGATTTGCTTTGGGTATGCTTATAAATTTCAATCAGATGATGAATTAGATGTTTTTTTACGTGAGTTAAATAATTAATAAATAACACCTGAGTTGTTCCACTAAGAATGAAGAAAAAAGCACTCATTAGGGTAACGGGTTCTGTTTTGAAGCACAAAATTCGAATTAGCGGCAAAAAATTACAGTAAAATTAGCATACGATTTTACAAACTAATTAACACAATAATCGGCGTAAAAAATGCTCAGAGGATATAAACTCTGAGCATTTTTCTATATATAGGCTTATTGAACTAAAGCACCCGTTAGCTTAATAAGAAAAGGGTCACGACAGCTACCCCACTGTTTAATACAGCTCTCCATTAGTTGAAGATTAACCTCTCTTTTCAAAAGCTAACCAAGTTCCTAAACCAATTAGAGTAAATCCACTAACCCTTTTCTGCCATTGCATTACAGTTTTATTTTTCGCTAAAACATTTCTAATCGAACCCGCAATAATTGAATAGCAAACATCAATTATTAGACCAAGCAATCCAAAAACAACTCCTAGAAATATGAATTGGAAAAAAGTGTTCCCTTTGTCGGGACTAATAAATTGTGGGAGAAAAGTAAGGAAAAATAAAGCAACTTTCGGATTAAAAATATCAGTTATAGCTCCTTGCCAAAAAGCTTTCCTCATACCACCTTGATTTTCTTGAATATTAATGTTTATTCCCTCTTTATCTCGAATAGTTTTTATTCCTAAATAAATTAGATACGCGGCACCAATATATTTTACGATTTGAAAAGCAAGTGCAGAAGTCATCAAGATAGCTGATAGTCCGAATGCTGCAAGAAGAATGTGGAACATAATCCCTATTTGCATCCCAAATGCTGTGGCAATTCCAACCTTTTTACCTCCAGCAACGCTACGGCTCACTATAAATGCTACATCTGGACCTGGAATAATGGATATTACCAATGAAGCCATTAAAAAAGCTGTAAAAGTAGTAAAATCTAAATTAATAAAATCAAACATAAATACACCTCCGAAGTAAATAGATATTATCACTATAAAGTAATTATGGAATATTCACAATATTTATGATTACATTAGCCCGCCTGTTCGAATAAAGAGTGCCGCATCAACTTAGTTATAAAATTCACGATAGTTTAGCGTTTTCCTTCTTGCACTAACCTGCCCCGTTAGTGCAACAAGAAATGAAAAACCATTTACATGAAATTATCTACATAAAAATGAAACCAATTTAATCCAACGATAAATGGTCTTGAACAATTACCCGAAAATTCCACTTGTCCATTTTCATATAAAAGAGGACCCATTACATCTATCTCGTGCCCTAATTGATTCACCAAAACGAGAACTTTAAATATTGCTTTTTCTGGTCCATTTTCCTGAAACGAAGATTTACATTCAATTTCAAATTGTGATTTGTCTTTCCAATATTGTTCAAATGAAATTATTGTGAGTCTACCAACTACTTTTTCAATTCTTGTTAAGACATTTTGTGCTTTATCTTTAGTTTTTGCATTTATGTAAAAACGCCAACCAACTGTCTCGAACATTAAAAATTCTCCTTTTACACGCATCGTTATTCCTCTAACCTAGTTCAATACATGTATGAATTCGCTGTTTTTTCTTATTTCTCCTTCTTGCACTATCCTGCTCCGTTAGCACAAAAAGAAAAGCCGCCAAATGGCAGCTGGATCTTCAACTCTTGCACCCATTAGTAGAAGAAGGTAGGTCATAGTTTTTCAATTACGAGCTTCCAATTCATCTGCAAACTTAATCATTTCTTCTTGTATCTGGGTAGCTAAACCAGGTTCTGTATAGATATAAACATCAGGTGCTTCAGGACCATCCATAAAAGCCTTTATGACAAGAGGCGTATTTTTGTCTCGATAAACTATTTCGAATCTACCAACCTCATACTCATCATCGGGTTCCATTTTTTCTAACTTTTCTTGTACTTGGTTAATTTCTTCTGCTGAAAAACCTGATTCAACTAATGGGCTAATGCGTTGTAAAAAAGGTTTAACATTGTTCATATCGAAATTCATCGATGCTTCATCCAGTTTTTTATCTTGAATTTTTGTTTCTTCCATATCACTACAACCTCCAAGAAGGATAAAAAATATAATATTTATTACCGCACTTTTCAATTTCATCCTACGACCCCGTTTTTATTAAATATTACCACTTCAATGTCTGTTATTGTTGGTTTTTTAAATAGAATTCTTTGAATGCTTATTCAACTAAACTGCTTCGTTAGTTCAACAAGAAAAAGCATTACCGTTGTTCCAGTAATCACCAGTTAGTTGAACAAGAAACTTATTTATATTTATAATAGTTATCTGCCGAAAAAACGGACCAATTCCAGTAATCATCACCCTGAGCTGTTATGATACGGTCTAGCCATAATTCAAAATTTGTATGTAGCGGTTGTACATCGTCTTCAGACCCACCATCAGTATACCAGTGTATATAATTTCCTTCTCGAACAGGGGTTGGTTTGCATAGGTCTGCATCAATTAATATATATCCATCTCTACATGTCCCTATTGCAAATAAATTACGTTCAAACATTTCGTATTCTTGCCAGCTTTCATACAGTTCTTTCGTGTATTCTATTGAAAACAACTCAATTCCATCACCATATTCTGGCGTATATAACAGATTTGCACCGTTATGTAGTAATAAAAATTCTTTATAATCTTCTGGTAATGTCCAACTTGTTTGCTCCTCAAATACTTTTATTGCTTTTTCCGATGCTGGTGCTTTGAAATCACAAGTTACTTCGTAGATTAATCCTTCAGTATGTTGAATGTATATCATGTTATCTTTTTCAAGTCTTTTTTTCAGCCCGTTTAAAGTTTTATTTAACAGCTCCATTTGCTTCCTCCAATAAGGTGTTATTTAAGTACATTATACTTGTTTAATATTGGGATTTTACCATCCTTTGTTCAACTAAACTGCCAGTTAGCTGAAGAAGGAAAAATTCAGCTGCATGCATTCCTTACTTTACATACTTTCCATGTTCTGTCCCTACTTCCTTGATTGTCACGTCTTTTCCTTGTATATCTATGGGATTTTTGGACTGTATATGTATCTAATGGCTCCAGGTGCTTATCTTGGGCATAATACAGTTTATATACATTAGAGGTGGGATATTATGAGGCTAAGAAATGGAGATTTTTATACTAATGTTTTTACCAATAAGTTATATAGGCTAAATGAAGACGGCGATAGCAACTGGTACTTGAGTTTGCGTGATGAAGAAGGTTATCATGAAACAGAAAAGACCTCAGGGCGTGATATGATTAGATTGGTAGAAGGTGGGTATAAAAAAAGCAAATAAAAAAAGCTACC
>NZ_JBALSN010000008.1:25185-25320 GCF_036966985.1 Neobacillus drentensis
GTCCACTTATGTCGAATATAACAACTAAAGGGGATGACCCAATGAATAAAGTTGAGTTATTAAAAAGATTATTAAATGGTAGTCGAGGTAATATGTTTTCATTAGAGATTCCTACTACAAAAGAAGATGAAAAAA
>NZ_JBALSN010000009.1:0-13527 GCF_036966985.1 Neobacillus drentensis
ATTCAGTAGGTCCATTAAAAATTGATTAATCTTTAATGACTTAGCACGAATATTTTCAATTCCTGCTTCTGCAAAAATCTCCAATGCGCCTAGTAATGGGGCAAGACTCAAAACATGTGGTGTCCCAATTTGATAGGCTCCTGCGGAATCAGCCGGTGTTAACGTGTGCTCCATGTCAAATTGTTTCTCTTTTTTCGAACCAAACCAGCCAGCAAGACCCGGGGCTGTACCAAAATGTTTAGAATTCACATATAAACCGCCAACACTGCCCGGACCACCATTTAAGTGCTTATAATTGCACCAATAGGCAAAATCAACGCCCCATTCACTGAACGCATGCGGTATCGCTCCAATCGAATGACATCCATCAAAACCGATTAATATCCCTCTTCTATTCGCTTCTTCTGTAAGCCGCTTCATATCCAAGATTTGGCCGCTTCGATAGAGTACAGTCGGTAAAATAATCAGTGATATTTCATCGGTCATCGCTTCAATAATATCTTCTTCCTCTAAAAAGCGCCCATCCCTGCTTTTTACACGAACAAGATGTGTATCTGGATCAAATCCATGAATGCGAAGCTGACTTTGAAGCGCATATATATCTGATGGAAAGGTTAATTCATCAGCTAAAATTTTGGTCCGCTTTCCTTCCGGCTTATAAAAAGTAGCGACTAATTGATGCAAGTTAACCGTAGTGGAACCCGTAACAATCACTTCATTAGCTGCAGCACCTACTAACGGAGCCATCATCTCTCCTAGTTTTTCCGATAAAAAAAACCAAGGGTGCTTCCCGTTTGTCCATCCGTCAATCCCATGTTCTTTCCAATCATTTAATGATTCCAGTAGTGTCTTTTCTGCTCTTTTCGAAAGTAGTCCTAGTGAATTTCCATCCATATAGATGGAATTCGGTTTTATGTAAAATTCTTCCCTAAATCTATTAAGGCTATCTGCATTATCCAGTTGTTGTGCATACTCTAAAGTTAACAACAGTGTATCCTCCAATTTTTTATTAATTAGTCTTTTTTATGAAAGATTATTGCTTTATTTAAAAAGTAAAACTGTTTGGCCGGTGAATATATTTTTAACCATTAGTCGATACCCTCGATTCTATTTATCTAAGGTGACGGGCACGATTAACTCCTATTCATTACCTTCAATTCCATTTTTCTAAGGTGACGGGCACGATTAACCCCTATTCGTTACCTTCGACTCCATTTTTCTTATGTCACAGGCACCATTAATATCTATATTATCAAACTCTAGTAATTTATTTCGGAAATATTTAATTCTTAATAGAAATAAGTCTTTAAGGAAAATGGTTGTCTATAAAAACAACAAAGTTTACAAAAACAACCTTTAATTAAATTGTAGCATCCAATTATTTGCTAGTAAAAGAAACACTGCCTAGTTCCGCAAATTGCGCCAAAATCGTATCCCCTAATTGAAAGCTAATTGCTTCCGTTATTGCGCCGCTAAGGATGATATCACCTTTCTTTAATCCCTGCCCTGTTTCACCAAGCTTGTTTACAGCCCAAGCAACCGCAGCAGCTGGATCACCTAATACTGCAGCACTGGTCCCAGTAGTTGCAACCTCTGAATTCTTAGAAATGTATACACCAATATCTTTCAGGTTTATCGCATCAGGCGACACCCATTTGTTGCCTACAATAAATTTTGAAGAAGAACAATTATCAGCAACAACGTCTACTAGTGTAAACTTGAAATCTAAATAACGACTATCAATAATCTCGATCGCTGGTGCAACATATTTTGTCACCTTTAAAATATCGTCGGAGGTAACGCTAGTTCCTTGAATATCATCATTAATCAAGAATGCAATTTCTGGTTCTGCCTTAGGATGTATGAAACTGCTAAATTTAACTGGTTCCCATTCAGGTGCAAGCATATCATCCATTAAATACCCGTAGATGGCTTCATGAACACCCATCATCTCCTGCTTTGCCTTACTTGTTAAACCGAGTTTTATACCAATTCGGCGAAGCCCCTCCTTTTCTTTTTGCTCGATTAATTTTTGTTGTATTTCATAGGCATGCTCAAATGTTAGAGTTGGATAACTTGTGGTAATTTTTTCAACTTCCCGCTTGTCCTTTTCTGCAGCTAATAGGTAGTTTACGATTTCTTGTTCTGTTCCTTGCAACAGTGACATAATGGAACCTCCACTTTTAATTTTTATTTTTGGTGAAAAACTCTTTTATTCAAATGATACAGTTGCAGTACCTAATGAGCCGAAATCTGCTACAATCGTGTCACCTTCGTTTACTGTAATAGCCCCAGAAAGTGCTCCGGGAAGAATTAACTCACCTGCTTTAAGTGTAATCCCGAATTCATGTAATTTATTGGCTAACCATGCGACTGCTTGTGCTGGGTGTCCTAGCGCAGCTGTTCCGGATCCTGTGGCCACAAGTTCATTATTTTTATAAAAGACCATCCCTTGAGTTCGTAAATCCAAGCCTTCAATGGTGCTCAGCTTTTTCCCAACTACTACTCTCGCTGACGAGCCATTATCTGCCACCGTATCAACCAATTTAATTTTCCAATCAGAGATTCTGCTGTCAATAATCTCGAGAGTTGGCACTACATATTTCGTTGCCATTAACACATCTAGATAATTAACATTGGGCCCAACCAAGTCTTGTTCCAATATAAAACCAATTTCTGCCTCAACCTTTGGACTGATAAAATCAGCTATTTTTACCGTTGCTTCATCAGCCATTTTCATACTATCCAACAGGTGGCCGTAATCAGGCTCATCTACACCTAGCATTTGTTGCATTGCTTTACTTGTAAGCCCAACCTTTTTGCCTATCACTACATGTCCTTCTTTTAACTTTTTACCGATGACTTCGAGTTGGATTTGATAGGCATCACTTACGGTTAGCTCGGAATAGCGCTCCGTTAGTGGTGCGACAGAATATTGATGACTTTCTGCATCGATTAATTCATTCGCAATTCTTTCTACTAATATTTCCATTTCTTCCTACACCTTCCTTTTTCATTTTAATAGATAAAAAGTGGCCAAACAGCCACTTTTTATCCTAATCTTATAATTTCATTGTAATCGTCTTGGCCTCTGAGTAAAATTCAAAACTATGACGTCCGCCTTCACGGCCAATTCCGCTCGCCTTTGAACCACCAAATGGTGTTCTTAAATCGCGATAGTACCAGCAATTGATCCAAAATAAGCCTGAATCAATTTGAGAAGCTACTCGATGTGCACGCCTTAAATCATTTGACCAAACCACTCCTGCCAAACCATAAATCGAATCGTTGGCGATTTGAATCGCTTCTTCTTCCGTTTTAAATGGAATGACCACTAATACCGGGCCAAAGATTTCTTCCTGTGCAACTCTCATTTTGTTATTAACATCATAGAGCACGGTTGGCTCGTAAAAGTTTCCTTCTGACAATCCAGCCACACGCTTACCGCCTGCAGCAAGTTTCGCACCTTCAGAAATTCCAATTTGCACGTAGTTATCAACCGTTTCAAGATGACCCTTTGATATAAGCGCGCCCATATCCGTCGTTTCATCCAATGGATCGCCCACTTTGATTTTCTTTGCAGCTGCAACAAATTTTTCAAGGAATTTATCATAAACCGATTCTTGCACTAGTAATCGAGAACCAGCTAAACAGATTTCCCCTTGATTTCTAAAAATCGCTTCAATAGAGCCCGCGACAGCTTCATCCAAGTCAGCGTCCTCAAAAACGATATTGGCAGATTTGCCGCCTAATTCTAATGATACGGGAATTAACTGTGATGCTGCATTTCTCATCACTGTTTTCCCAGTAGAGCTTTCCCCGACAAAGGAAATTCTTCGAACGTTAGGATGAGTGGTCAATGCCGTTCCTACTGTTCCACCTGGACCTGTCAGTATATTCAATACGCCCGGCGGTAATCCTGCTTCGTTGGCAATTTCACCTAACATGACTGCACTTAGTGGTGTATAGGATGCTGGTTTAACAATCACAGTATTACCAGCCGCTAACGCTGCGGAAGCTTTCCATGTCATTTGCATGAATGGTAAATTCCAAGGAATGATTAAGCTTGTGACACCGGCCGGAGCGTATTTGGTATAGCTCATATGCTTGGATTGTTCGTAATGCTCATGATTCATGTATTTTGCCATTTCTGCAAAGAATCTTAAGTTTGATGCTGCCCGCGGGATATCAAAATCTCTGCTTTCTCTAATCGGCTTCCCTACATCTAATGTTTCAATTAGCGCTAACTCCTCGACTCGTTCCATAACAAGATCCGCCATTCGGCAAAGAATCTTTGCTCTTTCTTCGACGGGCATTTTACTCCAAATGCCACTATCAAAGGTACGCTTTGCCACTTGTATTGCTCTTTCTACATCTTGCTCACTAGCACTTGCAACAGAAGCTAATTTTTGATTGGTAGCTGGATTTAGTGTGTCAAAGGTTCCCCCTGTAACAGCGCTTACATATTCTCCATTGATAAACAACTTGGCATTTTTAATTTGTATTTGTTTTTCTATGACCTTACTCAACGATTTCACCCTCCCAAACTTCTACAATCATCTCGACCTCGACTGCATTATTGTGTGGAAGTTGTGCCATACCTATTGCTGATCTTGCATGCCTTCCCTTCTCACCAAATACCTCCACCAACAAATCGGAGGATCCATTCATGACTTTAGGATGGTCTTTAAAATCAGTCGTGCTGTTGACCATACCTAGGATTTTGACAATGCGTTTCACTTTGTTAAGATCACCGAGTTCATTCTTGATTACTGCTAATAGATTAAGCATACATTGTCTTGCTGCTTGATAGCCTACTTCTATCGATACATCCTCACCAAGTTTTCCCCGGTATTCATCAGTACCCTGACCTGATGTGAAAATTAGATTCCCTGTTCGTACACAGCTAACATAATTACCAGATGCGGGGCGGAGAGCCGGCAGCTTTATTCCAAGTTCCTCTAATCTCTCTTCTGGAGTCAACACTTTGTCTATCATCTTCTCATCCTCTTTTCCGTTTAAATTAATAGATTAACTGGTAAATTTAAAAATCTAAGTGCATTTTCACCAAGCATCGCCCGTTTCTGTTCTTCACTGAGGGTGAGTGTGTCATCAATAATCTTTCCAGGTGGAGTTTCCCGCAGTAAGAATGGATAATCCGACCCCATAATGACTTGTTCAGCACCAAATTTTTCGACTAAAAATCTGATATTAACAGGGTTATTTACGATTGAATCATAGAAAAATTTCTTGGCATAAAAGCTTGGAGGATGCTCCGTGAGCTGTAAATGCGGCCAAACATTCCAACCATGATCAAGTCTAGGGAGAATGTAAGGAAGTGACCCGCCGCCATGAGAAAAACAAATTTTTAGTCCTGGAAATTTCTCGATAACACCGCCTAGGATTAAACTAGCGGCAGCCAATGCTGTTTCACTTGGCATTCCAACCGTATACATTAAGTTATGTGCGGAAAAACGGTCTCCGCCAAGTGTTTCCCATGGATGAATAAATATAGGGACATTCCATTTCTCACACATCGCGAAGAAATCGATTAACGATTCATCGTCTAAATTTTTGCCATTAATATTTGTGCCAATCTCAACTCCTTTTAAGCCAAGTTGATGTACACATCGGTCTAGTTCAAGAATTGCTTCTTCAACATTTTGAAGAGGTACCGTCCCTAAACCAATAAACTTGGTTGGATGTTTAGCTACTGTTTCTGCGATGAAGTCATTTTGAAATCTAGCCATAGCTACCGCTTCTTCTATAGGTGCCCAATAGGAGAATGTAACGGGAATTGGCGATAAAACTTGTATATCTACATTTTCTACATCCATATCGTGAATCCTTTTTTCAGGACTCCAAACTTGGTCGGTCACTTCACGGAATACCTTTCCGGATACCATGATATTGGCACCACATGAGCATGTAGGCTTTAGGACCGGCCACTTATCATTTTGGAACTTCGCCGCAAAATCAGGGAAATTTTCAGGGATGATATGTGTATGAAAATCTACTCGCATTTCCATTCACTCGCTTCTTCAGGCATAATATGACCACAGTTCTTACAAGACCGCAGTTCTAAATTACTGTTAAATCCATGAATTGCTTCTTTTACCTGCAATTCAATATTTGTTAATTGGACAGTAACGCGGTGCAATTCATGATCACATTCATCACAGAACCAAACAAAATCCTCTAATTCCCCATCTGCTCTGTCACGTTCAATAACGATCCCGATGGTATCTGCGACCCGATGTGGAGAGTGGGGAACATTTGGTGGGAGATGAAATACTTCTCCTTCTTTCACGGTAATTACTTCTCTTTTACCTTCCGCATTAATAATTTCAACGTAGCAATCACCTTTTAATTGATAAAAAATCTCTTCAGAAGGGTCCACATGAAAATCACGTCGTTTATTGGGGCCTCCGAGGACCATAAACATTAGTTCAGAATCCTTCCAAATCACTTTATTATTTACTGGCGGCTTAAGTAAATCCTTGTTTTCTTCAATAAATCCCCAAAGGTTAATTGGTTTTAAAGAGTTTTTCATAGTAATTTTCTCCTCTCAACTTTTAATAGAAATGCTTATCCATTTACTGTTGCAAATTTTTCCTCTGCTGATTTTAATGCCTCCTGCATGAAAACTACTTCTTTTGCTAAAGATGTAATTCTTGTGTGAACCTCAGCATCGATGATTTCATTTTCTTTATTAAAATGATTGTTATTGACATAGACATAGCCTGGTGCCACGAAAGCTCGGAAAAATCCTGCAATCGGCTTCAATTGATTTTCGATAACAAGGTAATGCTGGTATGTTCCACCTGTTGCGATAAAACCGATTACTTTGTTGCGAATATCCTTTGGATTGATTAAATCAAACAAATTTTTGAGTGGCCCTGATAAAGACCCCTGGAATATAGGTGTTCCGATAATATAAAAGTCAGCAGAATTAACAATATCCAGAACTTTTTTTGTGTCACCTGTATAGTTTGAAGGATTTCGTCCATCACAGAACTGCACATCATAATCTCTTAAATCAAGCAATTCTACTTCAACGTTAGGATGATGTTTCTTTACTTCCTCTAATACCTTTTGAACAACAATACTAGTTTTTGCTCCAATAATTGTGCCTGAAATTCCTAATAACTTCATTGTGTGAACTCCCTTCTATTGCTGAGTGATATCAAGTAGTTTCTACTTTTCTACTGTTTATAGTCCCAGTAACGAATAGGACTGCTGGAAATCCCCCTCTGAGATTAACTGGCGGATTCTCGTCGATGAAATAAGTTCTCCACCTTTACAATAAACAGGAGGAGTGATATTGATATGAAAATACTTTTCTAAAAAATTCACATCGCCTTCTCTATTTTTTCCAAAATGGAAATCAGCACCCACTATAACCTCTACCGGGGTTAACTTAGATAATTCACAGATAAAATCCTCAGGGGGCCTGGTCGCATACCATTCATCGAAGCTGGCAACAATTATATAATCAACACCTAACTTCGCGATCCTGCTAACCTTTTCCTGGATGGGTGTCAAAATTTGTACGCCCTTAAAATAATGTCGAGGAGGCGGATCGAAAGTATAGACAACGCTCGGAACCTGATTAACTCGACTCTTTTCCATAGCTTGCTTAATTACGGCTTGATGTCCTTTATGGACACCATCAAATGCCCCAATGGCAATCACAGAACCAGCAAGTTTTAGAACTCCATCTTTAAGCATTTGCATCCTTCACACCTCCTCTTCCTATCAATTAACGTTTATAAGCTAGTAACCTCATTTTTTTGATTAAATATTTTCATTGCTTCATCAGCCAACTCAAAGGAATTATTCCTTTTGTGGTTGTTATAGAAAATCGCTCTTTTACGAATCGGATCTCCAGTATAATAGCGTTCGTATTGAAGTACCCTTTGTCCGAATGCTTCACCACATAAATCCCATGCTAATTTAAAGAGATGAACACGTTCTTCCGCTGAAACACCCTCTCTTCCAAGATAATACTTCTCTAAATCCTCTCTTAATTCAGGATTCTCGAAATCGGCATCAGTCGGTGACATGAGTAGTCCACCTGCTCCAATGATTTGGATCACCTCAATCGCACGTGGGTACATTTTTGGCAGCAATCCTCTAATGGTTTCAAGTGGTGCATAAGATGGCATCACTTCGCCAGTAGCAGTTACTTCATGTTCATACTCTGAAATTCGCAATAACGCCCTAATTGATTCAACCGATTGGATTAATTCCCCTAAATCATTTTGTACATTTAGGTAGGAATCAACACCGATGGAGTCGGCGATTTTACAAGCCACTTCGGTTGCAAATTGTAGTTTGATTAACCCTCTTACACCAGACTGATGAGCTGGCTGTTGAGCGATTCCTGTTTTCGGATAAAGTAAGTTTGCTGCTTCAACATTGTTATATAGGAATACACGATCCCAAGGTACTAAAACATCATTAAAGACTAAGACCGCATCCATTTCTTCAAATCTTGATGCTAATGGGTGGTCATAAACAGAACGCTTTCCATCCTGCATCGCTTCGCGACAGATAATGCGAAGACCTGGAGTATCCAGTGGAAGTGCAAACGCAAGTGCATAACGTTCATCACCAGGCTTAAAACCTGGAAAAGAATAAACAATCACTTCGTCCGTGATCGGTGCAAGGGTAGCTAGCATCTTCGCACCTCTTACGATTAATCCATCAGGAGTTTCTTTTACCGCTCCTAAATGAGTAAACATATCTTGTTGCTCGTGTGAAGACTTACTGCGGTCATTTTGCGGGTTTATGATAGCATGAGTCAAAAATAAATCGTTATCGCGGATATGCTTAAAATAGGATCGAATATTTTTTCCCCATTCCGGATTGTATTTATCTAAGAACTCGGAATTACTCGCCATCGATGTTACGACAACATTTAAGAAATCAGGGGTTCTACCCATTAAGCCAAATGTCGCTTTGGCAAACTCTTCGAACGTTCTTCTCCTTGCTTGTAGATCTTGGTAGCTTTTAGGGACTAAAAATGCATTCGAGATTCTTTCTCCTGTTTCTTCACAAATATGAGTAATGTCCTCTTGATACTCGGAATCATGCTGCATATCATATAGCTTTGCAATTTGAAGAATTGGCTGATGAAAAACTGGTTCTTCAAAGATATTTTTTACTTTTTTTCCTGATAACCACACTTCTGGATTCCTGGATTTTAACGCCTCGATATACTGTGCTCCTGTACGGATTCCCATAAACATCCTCCTTTAAATTCATATTTTTATTATAAAATTGAATTTTTTGAGTCAGTGTAGTCTGATTAACATTTTTTCTAAAAAAATAAAATTTTCATTTTATTAAGACTAATAAAACAGCCCACATCATTCTTTATACTAATGATGTGGGCTGTTTTTCGAATGATAAATGCTAAATTTTCAGGTTCCCTTTTTTAGGAATAAATAAAATAGTGATGGATGCAAGGACTCCTGCTACAGCAAATAGATAAAAATTGATGGAAAAATCCAAATTAGAACTCATAAAAAAGCCAATGAGAATAGGTCCAGAAATCGCACCAATCCTTCCAAATCCAAGCGCCCAGCCAAGTGCTGTGGCTCTGTTTTCTGCTTCAAAATATTTGGAAATATATGCATTAAGAATAAGTGTTGTCCCAATTGTTCCAAACCCTGCCACTCCTACTAAGCAATACACCAATAACATCGATGTTTTAATGCTTAATAGGGCAATTGAGACTCCTGCTAAGAAATAAGATATACTGATGATTTTCTTAGATCCCCATCGATCTGCTACAGTTCCCGCTATTAAAGCACCAATCGCTGCTGATAAATTAAGCATCAGCAAAAATCCTAAGCTTGGTCCAAGAGGATATCCAGCCTCTCTCATCATTTTAGGAAGCCATGTACTCAAACCATAAATCATAAGCAGACCCAAAAAGAAGGTGATCCAAAAAAACATGGTTGCCCGAATATTCTTCCGAGCAAAAAGACTTGCGATTGCCGCAAATTTGTTTCTGGAGCCTTTATTCTCATCCTCTATATGGCTTTGGACAAAGTCATTGGGAAGATGATATTTTTGAGCAATACTGTTAGCTTCAGTCAACTTTTTCTTTGCCATTAGGAAACTAATCGACTCAGGAAGTAATTTTATAATAAAAGGAATAACTAAAAGTGGAGTCACACCAATCCAAAACATTAATCTCCAGCCATAATCCTCTAAAAGGAACATAGAGAATAATGCACCAAGGACTCCTCCAATTGGATAACCTGTATACATAATAGCGTACAGTTTTGAACGATGTTGCACAGGAGAATACTCGATTGTTAATGCAGATGCTGTAGGTATAACCCCACCTAGTCCAAGACCACCTATAAATCGGAATAATCCAAACATCTCAGGAGATGTGGATAAAGCAACAAGGCACATCGATAAGGAAAATACAGTGATACAAAAAATCAATGTCTTTTTTCGGCCGATTATGTCCGTAATTGTTCCTACACAAATTGCACCGATAAGCATTCCCACTAGAGCATAACTACCGATAGCCCCTGCTTGTGCAGGTGTCATACTCCAATCTTTGTATTGCATTAATGATGGTAAAACTGCACCATAAATTCCTAAATCATATCCATCAGCTAACATCGCGAACCAGCACAACACAACTACAAGTAAGGTTGCTTTAGGCATACTCTTCAATGAAAGATTCGTAGCGTTTAGATTGTTTGTTTGAGATAATTCTTGAGTTACTACTGATTGTACTTCCTGGTTCATCCAACCATCCCCTTTTATAATTTGCTCCAATAGTCTCTTTTGTTATGTCTCAGGTGCAACTCTCTCTGGCCCTCCTTTTTTTGATCTAACCATACTGTTCTTCCCATTATTTGATACTTGGGAGTTAAATCTAGACCGTTAATCAAATTGGGTAAAAACATGGTTTTGGCTGAATATTTAAAATCCACCCAACTAATGTTGATTTTATATCTTGAATCTTTTACACTACTGTTAAGTGATTAACACAAATAAATTTTTTTTACATCTAAATGTAAGCGTTAACAAATAATTACAACTAAGTCATAGCACTGGATTAATTACATATTTCATAGATTTACAGTTTTATAGATTTGTTTTCACCATTTCATTTAGGAGTTGATTAGTTGGCAATCTTGTTTGACAGTGATATCAATTGGGATTCTTGCTTACAATTTGGTACTAGGCAATTCTTCAAAGAGAAAGCATCTATTTATCAGCAAGGTACGATGGGGGATGGATTTTATTTTATCCAAAAGGGATTAATTAAAGTGACGACTACCACTTCGATTGGAAAAGAGCGCGTGTTAAACATCGCCATTCCTAGGCAGATATTAGGCGTTCAAGCGATGGACCGTCAGCCCCATTTTACGACAGCAACGGCAGTAAATGACTCTATTCTCTATTTTTTCTCTTGTGAACATTTTCAAAAATTAATTAAGGCACAGCCCTCAATCCTTAACATTTTTATCAAAACCGTCATTCATAAAATGCACATCCTAGCTGATAAAATATATTTGGACTCTCTCACACCAGAGCAACAATTGGCTGTGATTCTCCTAAATATTTGTTACGAATTTAAGAATTATGAAGTTCCTCTCACACAACAAGACCTTACTAAATGCACAGGATTAACAAGAATCACCTTATATAAGATTTTAAAACAATGGAAAGAAGAAGAAATCCTTGAGAACCATGGGAAAAAGTTTTTAATTAAAAAACCGGATGAGCTAAAAAAGCTTCTTGGTAAGGTGTTGATATGAAAAGTCTTCGATATTCATGGCGGCCGTTTTTAAAATACGGGAAAAAACTTGAGTTTATAGAAAATGAAATCGTTTACCATCAGGGCAGTGAAGGCAAAGGCTTTTTCTACTTATCTAAGGGTGGTATAAAGATCACTCTCCTTTCCCATGAAGGTGTAGAGCGAACGGTGAATTATGTTCCAGAAGGTATGTTATTTGGGGAACATGGGGTTAGAAATGAGTCCTATTTAACTTCTGCCATCTCAAACTGTCAATCTGAAATCTATTTTTTCTCTGATGAGGCCTTAGTGATGATTTGTAAAGAACATCCTGAGGCAGCATGTATTTTTACAAATTCACTAATCTATAAATTTAGGATTCTGGCCGAAATTATTGCCTTTCTCAATTCGCCTATAGAACAGCAAATGGCTCATTTCCTTTTAAAACTGGTAAGTGAAAATGGTAATTTTTCAATTGACCAAACATCGTTTGCTCGCTACATAGGGACCTCTCGGATTACGGTAAATAAAATACTTAACAAGTGGAAAAATCAACAATGGATCCAAATCTCAAACCGTACAATCGACATCCTTGATATCGATCGATTAAAAGAACTTAGAGACTCAAGTGGGATAAACATTTTAAACTTGGATGTATTAATGTTATCCAATTAAATTTAAAGTTAAATATAAAAAAGCAGGAACCAATATTAATATGGTTTCCTGCTTCTTTTTTTAAGATTACCTTTCTGGCTTGAGTTACTTTTTAAGACGGTCTTGAAGTGTTACTAGATTGGATTCCTTAATGCCTTCTACGACAAGACGAGCAATTTCTTTTGCTCCAGCTACCTGAAAATGAGTATTGTCCTGAACACCATTCGGATAGTTCTTGTTCTCCCCAGGTTCTAGCCAAAGAAAAACATCCTTTGTCCTATCGGGCCCAAGCTCCTGGAACAATCCCTTGCTTTTGGCAGTAAGGTCAATCATAGGTACATGTTTTTCCATTCCAAGTTCCTTCATAGCTGTTGGGTACTCACCATGTGAATTAAGTGCTCTTCCTTCATTGGTGAAGTTCCTTCGTTCAACAGGTGTAACAAGGACAGGAATAGCTTGTTTGGCTCGCGCCCCGTCAATATATTGTTTTAAATAGCTTTTATATGTAGAGTACGGTTCAGTATAACGGCTCGGATCGTTCTTTTTTTCGTCATTATGACCAAATTGAATAAAAAGGTAATCCCCCTTCTTAATTTGCTTCAAGATAGATTCGAGTCTTCCTTCAGCAATAAAACTTTTTGAACTCCTTCCTGGTGTAGCTGCATTTTTCACCACAATGGTATCATCAAAATAGCGATGAATAAATTGTCCCCAGCCTGCTCGAGGTGCAAATGAACTTGAATAATCAGAAACAGTTGAATCACCCGCGAGATATACTGTTATACGGTTTTTGTGGGGATATTCATTATTTGACATTTTTGCAAAGCTATTTATTGATATCAATCCAAAAACTAGTAATAGCAAGATTGCCATTACTATTTTCCCATTAACTTTTTTACTCATAACACCACTCCTTGATGTTAACCTCTAGGTATATTATATCGATGATTACGTAACGATTATGCATTTTGGGTGACATTATTCGTTCAAGTGAATCCCCCTACTTCAGGGAAAAAAATTATTGGCGACCAGACCCATCAATATGAAGGGGTCCAGTCGCCAATTGAGGTTTATCCATTTCTCTATATCTATAGAAC
>NZ_JBALSN010000009.1:13534-14189 GCF_036966985.1 Neobacillus drentensis
ACCTATTTCAAATTGATACTATGTCTAAATTGATCATAATCTGTTTTTATGAAATGAAACGCCGTTGCATTGCCGCCATGATCGGGGTGTGTTATTTTTAATAGTTTTTTATACTTTGTTAATACCTCTTTATCGCTCGCCATTTTTGAAAGACCCAATTTTTGACGGTAATCAATGGTTATAGGAGCAGAAGAAGGAGGAACGTCATCAGCTTGATCAGATTTTTGATTTCCTTTTAATACTTCACCTTTTAATTTTAGCAATTCATTCGTCAAATTAATGTTCTCTTTTAGTAACTTCTTGGTTTCCCTTTGTAATTCACTTTTCTCTTTTATAAGGTGAATCATATCTTTTTTTAATTTGTCTATTTGCTGAATTAAACTAGCGACTGAGGTCTGATGGAGATGTTCAATTCCTTTTATATGCTCATCCTGTGCCTTTATTTTTACTTTTAATTGACGGATAATCATATCCTGGTCGGTAGAACGATGGGTTAACTGTTTTGGAGCTGATTCTTTAGTGGGATAGGTAGGTTTCTGAATTCCACTGCCCACTTTTTCGATCTGTCCCTCACGCAGCATACGACGAACAATTTGAACAGCCGTGCTATCGGCCACTCCTGCATCCTTTAATAAATGAAAAGCTTGATCTGTAT
>NZ_JBALSN010000010.1:0-5606 GCF_036966985.1 Neobacillus drentensis
GGGTTAATCGGTTTTGTCGGAAGTTTTTCATGGATGGTTGATTCCTTAGGTATCCCATAGGTTGCACAGGTTGAGGAGAAGATAAAATTGGTAATATGATAGTCAATCATTTTTTGCAGCAAGCAAATGGTTGCGGCCACGTTATTATGATAGTATTTAAGCGGATGGACAACGGATTCACCAACAAGACAATTGGCAGCAAAGTGCATGACCACTTCAATCGAATACGTAGTAAAAATTTGCTCAAGTACCTTCGAATCGCCCACGTCTCCACAAACAAATGTGGCTCGTTTATCGACGGCCTCGATATGGCCGGTGGATAAATTATCTAAAACTAATACCGAGTAGCCTTTATCTGCAAGATCCCTCACCACATGGCTGCCGATATAACCTGCACCACCTGTAACCAAAATCATGTTCGATTCACTTCCTTTCTTTTTAAGTCAAAGCAAAAAGAGCATGCTTTAATGCTCTTTTTAATGATTAGAAACACCAATGTAATAGAATCCTAGTTCCTTAACACGCTCTTTATCTACCATATTTCTACCGTCGAAAATATTGGGCTGCTTCATTAAAGGCTTAATTCTTCCCCAGTTCAAATGTTTATAATCATCCCAGTCCGTGCTAATGACGAGTGCATCAGCCCCCGTTACTGTTTCTTCAATGGTCATACATTGGTGGGATGCCCCACTTTTCACCATCGGATCATGCGTCTTCACAATCGCTTGTTCTTCTAATAATCGATCAAGCAAAATGAAACTAGGGGACTCCCGCGTATCATCAGTATTTGCTTTAAAAGACAACCCTAGCACGGCAATCGTTTTGTTTTGCAGCGAACCGCCGAGTGCCTGTTTTATTTTTTCAATAAAATAAACGGGTTGCTCTGTGTTGACTTTTACAACTGCTTCAAGAATGGATAACGGAGTCCCTTGCTGTTTAGCTGTGTGGATGAGCGCATTCACATCCTTCGGAAAACAGGAGCCGCCGTAGCCCATCCCCGCTTTTAAAAATTGCGGTCCAATCCGTTGATCAAGACCGATCCCTTTTGATATATCATTTACATTTATCGAAAGTTTGTCACATACCCTTGCCAACTCATTAATATAGGAAATTTTTAAAGCGAGGAAGGAATTGGCTGCATACTTAATCATTTCTGAGGCTTTCGGTTGGGTTTCGACGAATGGGCAGTGGAAGTCTTTATATAATTCTCTCATGATTGTTCTGGCCGTTTCACTGGTTGTGCCGATGACAATGCGATCGGGATGGAGTGCATCGTCAAGGGCGGAACCCTCGCGCAGGAACTCCGGGTTGGAGACGACATCGAACGGAATGGGTGCTTTTTGATTTTCTTTGATAACACTTGTCACTATTTCAGCGGTTCCGACTGGCACGGTGCTTTTTGTCACAATCACCTTGTATCGGTTGATGTGCTGGCCAATTGATTTTGCGACATTTTTGACAAAGGTAAGGTCTGCGCTGCCATCCGCTCCCTGCGGGGTACCGACGCAAATGAATATCACATCATTCTCTTTGATCGCTTTTTCCGTGTTGTTTGTAAAAACAATATTACGGGCTTGGGTATGCTTTTTTAAGAGGTCTTGAAGCCCTGGTTCATAGAAATGCAAGCTGCCTCCCTTTAGCGCTTGAATTTTACGCTCATCCAGATCAAGGCCGGTTATCTTATGACCATGCTCGCAAAAAATAAGCCCTGTGGTGGTCCCCACATAACCTGTACCGACAATTAAGATGTTCATGGCTGGTGTTTCCCCCTCGGTCCACAGATATAATTAATCAGCTCCACATACTCTGACGTTTTTGCGATATCAAAGCACATTCCCTCTATCTCCAGTCCATAGCTTGTATAATCTTTCGCCATTTCTTTAATGGCATCGGTTAATTGAATTTCTCCGCCTAGGCCTGGTTTCACGTTTTCGAGATAGTTGAAAATGGCCGGGTCAAAAATATATCGACCAATCACCGCTAGGTCCGATGGTGGCGATTCTTGCGGCTTTTCAACAATATCCTTAATGATATATTCATTGTTTTTTATGGGTGCTGGTTTAATTACCCCATAGTTTTTCAATTGGTCTTGGTCCAGTTTTTTAACACCGATGATATTCCCCTGGTGTACAGTGAACATATCGATTAACTGTTTTAATGGCTGCTTTTCGTGGGGAAGAATAATTTCATCTGGGAGCAGGACAGCAAACGGTTCATTCCCGACAAAATGCTTGCCCTGGAGGATTGCATCACCTAATCCACGGGCATAGGACTGCCGTACATACTGAAAATGCACATCGGGAAGGGCAATTTCCTTTAATAAGTGTGTCTTATCTTTTTCTTCTAAGTAGGTCTCTAACTCCACCGATCGATCATAATAATCGAGAATCATATTTTTTGATCTTGATACGACAATTAAAATTTGCTCAATTCCTGACCTAACCGCTTCCTCGACGATAAAATCAAGGGCCGGCCTTCCGCAGATAGGCAGCATCTCTTTCGGCAAAACTTTCGTTATTGGCAAGGTTCTGGTTCCATACCCTGCTGCAGGAATGATTGCTTTTCTTACCATGTCTCTTCCCTCCTTGCGAACTAGTATTAATTTATTCCAAAAGGGACGAAGGGGAAGGTTGTCCATGAGAAAAGGGCGATAAAATGGGAGATTGTCAAAAGATTAAGGGGAGAAATTTTGGGTTTTTACATAGATGGGTGAGAATTTCACATAATAGAGAGGTTATTTTACAAAATAGAAGGATTTTTTTACAAAATAATAAGTTTTTTTACAAATTAAAGGAACTATTTTTCAAAATATGGATATTTACTTCCAATTAACTATTTTCAGAATAAACAGAAACCCCAATCACAGTACTTCAACACTGGTGGGGCTCTGCAGCCCTAGGATCATGGAAATTGTCATCGTTTTTCCAGCGCCATTTGGTCCGAGTATCGCCACCACCTCTCCTTTCCCAATTGAAAAGGATACACCATTGACGGCTGTTTTATGCTGAAATGACTTTGTCACGTTAATTAAGCTTAAAATTTCATTCATGAGAGAGTTTTAGAGGACCGCAAAAGGAGTTTGAGCTGGTAGGGGAAGTTTACAGATATTAACAACGTTATCAACATTAATATTGATTATATCCACGTGGTTTTCGAGAATATCCACAATTTTTCAAATTTTATACACAGATAATGTGAATAAAGTTTGAATTTTTCCAATATATTTACCAATTGATGAAATTATCCACAAAACCCACAGTTTTATCCACAAAATCAACAAGTTTACCCACAATTCATATTAATATATCCACATTATTGATGAATATTATCCACATTTCCCATTACAAATGGCCTAGCGAAATGGCTAGGCCTTTATCATTATCTATTCGAGTCTTCTGCCGAATTTTCACTATCATAACGATCCACAATTTCCTTTAACTCGCCCGTGTCGCCTTTTGCATTAATAATTTCAAAAATTTCATTTAATCCTTCACTCGTTTTCTCTTCATTCTGCTTCATCACGGCACCCCCTTTTATATTAGGTTACCCGATGTTGATGGAAACTATTTCTGGAAGAATTATGTCGAAAACAATCTGGTCCGGGTTGACAGGATTCTTCTTTTTTCCGCGCAGGTTTTTGCTATCTTAAAAGAAAGTAATCAATTGGGAGGGCAGACTTCATGTATTTTGAATGCTTGTTAGATGCCATATTGGGGGAACGACAAATTTTCCATATTATCGATTGCTCCATTTGTGGGCTTGAAGAAATCTATTATGAATGCCCAACTGCCAAGCAACTGATTGGACGAGCCTGCTCTCATTGTAATTTTGTTCAAAGATTTGAGTAAAAGAGGCGCGGTTCAACGGAATCGCCTATACTAAATAGAGCTTGGATTCTTCCAAGCTCCTTCCATTATTTAACGATAGCACCTCTTAATTGGTTAATGCCAAACTCCAAATATCCCTTTAAACAGGTCAGCATAAAAACCCAGCCTTCTTTATTATCGAGCAGATTACTCATTAACTCGTCATCATCTTCTCTAAATCCTTCTTCGGTAATCTCGATGATGGTGCTTGAAGAATCCAATTCTTCAAGTGAAATCGTTACAATATTTCCTTGTCCATCTGTACCCCATCGGTACACAATTTTCTTGTTGGGCAATACCTCGATGACTTCGATATCTACATCGGCATTGTATTCCTCATATCTAAGTGAAACGGTCTGACCCTGTTCCCATCTAGCAGCTGATGAGAACCAGAAATTCTTGATTTTCGCAGGGTCCACAAAAGCTTCAAACACTTCATTCACCGGTTTCATGATTTTAAATTTGGTCAGATTGTACATTTAGATAATCCCCTCTCGTCATTAACGTTTCTACCTGTCATGGTTGTCCTATGGAAATATTTTATACGTTAATACGTAAAAAAAGCCGGTATTAAAATACTGGCTTTCTTCCAATAGGGTTCCGCTTACATTTTTAAAGAAAATTCAACCGCTTTACTATTATGATAACTGGCTCTAACTTTTAGCTTTGCTCTTAATTCCTCATCCAGACAGTCTTGCTTTAAAAGTTCATTGTGGCGGTGCTGGATTAAATGATAATAATATCTGCCTTTAATAAACATTTTCAACACAAAAAATCCCCCTCACTAGTGATTAACATAAATCGCAGGAGTGATCGTGTTCGGTAACTGGCAAGCATCGTTCTTAAAACCTTAGCCCCTGTAGTTTTGCGTCACCACTTTTCAATGGCTTTGCCGTTTCGTACGATTTATGTGTTTATTTAGAATATAAGCAACTAATTTATAAAATAAAAGTGCCTTTGGACCCACTATCTATCAATCATTGGTAAACTATTCTTCTTTTTTGTTTGTAGCTAAATGCTAGATTGGCTGGTTACTGCATCTTAAAATTCTCACGCAGTATACGATCCCTAAGGAACAGAGTGGAAAAAGACGTTTTAAAGTCTATATTCCTGTCCATGATGTTACTGGGGTGAATTTTAACTATGTTTAAGATACGGTTTATTTTTTTATTTCTAGTTGTATTTACACTATTATTAACAGGCTGCACAGGGAAATTTCACTTTTTTCAGAATGAAGGGAACTTGTCGCAAAATAGTTCTCCTCGTGATGAAGTTCAACAACAGGATAAGGATACTAGCAGCCAATCGATTTCCTCGCAAGAAGTTATACCTGTTCTTGTGAATAAGAGCAATAAACTGCCCGATCAATATCAGCCAAGCGATTTAATTTATCCTGATATCCCCTTTATGTTTAATCAAAAATCAGAAAAGCGGCAAATGAGAGCTGATGCAGGTGCAGCGATTGAAAGATTATTTACAGGGGCTAAACAACAGGGCGTGAATCTATTAGGGGTGTCGGCCTACAGATCCCATGCTTCCCAAGCAGCTTTGTTTAACTACTATGTGAACCAAGATGGATATGAGGCAGCAAGAAAATATAGTGCCGTTCCAGGAACGAGTGAACATGAAACCGGCCTTGCGATTGATGTAACGGGTGGAGATGGCAAATGTGCTGCCGAGGACTGCTTCGAGGGAACGGATGAAGCGATTTGGCTCGAAAACCATGCCGCGGAGTACGGC
>NZ_JBALSN010000010.1:5626-5817 GCF_036966985.1 Neobacillus drentensis
CATCCGCTATCCGAAAGGCAAAGACGACATCACAGGCTACCAATACGAACCATGGCATCTGCGCTACGTCGGCAAAGAAATCGCCAAAGAAATCATGGAACGCGGCATCACACTTGAAGAATATGTGGATGCAACCGTTGTGAATAACTGAATGACTGAGTGATTGAATAATGATTATGGTGCCTGACACC
>NZ_JBALSN010000011.1:0-2487 GCF_036966985.1 Neobacillus drentensis
GAAGAGAATAAGCATACAAACCATGCCTATCAAACTGATGATTATAACTGCCCTTAAATATTTAATTGTCTTCCGAAACCCTTGATCAGTCATGATTTCCACGATGTTCACCACCCTTTTTTTAAAAAATAGATAGTAATAGTATTGAAAAAATAGAGTTTTTTTAAACATTTATTGGTTTATTTATTTAAATTTTGCTAGACTTTTTCTTGTGTTTGTAATTCAATGGTTTGGGTACTATAAATTTGAATGATTACTTGGTATGTATAAAACTGAGATCAATTGAAAGGAAGCGGTAAGCATGTCAATTTGGTTTACAGAAAAACAAACCGAACATTTTGGAATCACGATGAGAGTAAATAAAACCTTACATACAGAACAAACTGAGTTTCAGAAACTAGATATGATTGAAACTGAAGAGTGGGGCAACATGCTTCTTTTAGATGATATGGTGATGACATCGGTCCGCGATGAGTTTGTATACCATGAAATGGTGGCGCACGTTCCGTTATTTACGCACCCGAATCCGGAGAATGTCCTAGTGGTCGGCGGCGGCGATGGCGGTGTCATTCGTGAAGTGTTAAAGCATCCGAGTGTGAAAAAAGCGACGCTTGTTGATATTGATGGCAAAGTCATTGAGTACTCAAAGAAATTCTTGCCGGAGATTGCTGGCATGCTCGATGACCCACGTGTCGATGTCCAGGTGGACGACGGTTTTATGCATATTGCGAACAGCGATAATCAGTATGATGTGATTATGGTGGATTCTACCGAGCCAGTCGGTCCA
Organism: Neobacillus drentensis; assembly: GCF_036966985.1. Taxonomy (GTDB): domain Bacteria; phylum Bacillota; class Bacilli; order Bacillales; family Cytobacillaceae; genus Neobacillus; species Neobacillus drentensis_E. Next base: position 788 of record NZ_JBALSN010000011.1, read on the forward strand.
GCTGTGAACTTATTTACTAAAGGGTTCTATGCCGGGATTTCAAAGGCGTTGAAAGAAGATGGTATCTTTGTGGCGCAGTCGGATAACCCGTGGTTCAAAGCGGATTTGATTCGTAACGTTCAACGCGATGTTCGCGAAATATTCCCGATTACTCGTTTGTATGTCGCGAATATCCCAACATATCCAAGCGGCTTGTGGGCATTCACGATCGGTTCAAAGAAATATGATCCATTAGAAGTAAACGAAGACCGCTTCCATGAGATTGAAACAAAGTACTATACCAAAGAACTGCACAAAGCAGCATTTGTGCTGCCGAAGTTTGTTGGGGATTTGGTGAAGTAATAGGTGGGCTTGACGACCGAGTCCGAGAAAAAAGAGGCCTTCAGGTTACGTAGAAAGGTTCTACGTACCCAAAGTCGATGAAAAAGAGGCCTTCAGGTTACGTAGAGAGGTTCTACGTACCCGAAGTCGATGAAAAAGAGGCCTTCAGGTTACGTAGAGAGGTTCTACGTGCCCGAAACTGATGAAAAAGAAAGCTTTCGGTCATATAGAAGGCTTTTCAATACCCAAAGAGTTGTTACATAGAGAGTGAGGGATACATAGATGCGTTTTGATGAGGCGTATTCAGGGAATGTGTTTATTAAGAGTCATCCGAATTTTGAGGAGAGTCAGGTTGTATTATACGGGATGCCGATGGATTGGACGGTTAGTTACCGCCCGGGTTCACGGTTTGGTCCGGCCCGCATCCGCGAGGTGTCGATCGGTTTAGAGGAGTACAGCGCCTACCTTGACCGCGAACTAGAAGAGGTAAAATATTACGATGCCGGCGATATTCCGCTTCCATTCGGAAATCCACAAAAGAGCATCGACATGATTGAAGACTTTGTTGATCAAGTTCTAGCTGCCGGCAAATTCCCGCTTGGCATGGGCGGTGAGCATCTTGTTTCGTGGCCGGTAATGAAAGCTATGTATAAAAAGTATCCGGATTTAGCAATTATCCATTTTGATGCCCACACAGATTTGCGTGAGCACTATGAAGGCGAACCGTTATCGCACTCGACCCCGATCCGCAAGATAGCGGAACACATTGGGCCGAACAATGTCTATTCATTCGGGATTCGTTCAGGAATGAAGGAAGAGTTCGAGTGGGCGAAGGAAAACGGAATGCATATTTCCAAATTTGAGGTGGTTGAGCCGTTAAAAGAAATCCTCCCAACACTTGCTGGCCGTCCGGTTTATGTGACAATCGATATCGATGTCCTTGATCCAGCGCATGCACCAGGCACAGGTACAGTGGATTGCGGCGGTATCACGTCAAAAGAGCTGCTTGCTTCTATTCATGCGATTGCCCGTTCCGAGGTGGACGTAGTCGGCGGTGACCTTGTTGAGGTAGCGCCGATTTATGATCCATCAGAGCAAACCGCTAATACGGCAAGTAAGTTAATTCGTGAAATGCTTCTTGGCTGGGTGAAATAATTTTTTGGTGCCTGACACTTTTGAGGTCAGGCATTTTTTGATTTGTGCACCAGCAATGTTTATAATAGAAAAAGTATGCATTAGAGCAGATACGTCAATTACTAGGACTAGAACCATTCCAAAGAATGAAACTGAGTTCCTTTTTAAGAAAAGCGCAAGCGCCCTGGTCAGCGGCGTATGGCCTGGAGCGCTCCAACCGAGATAAAGGAAACACGAAGAGCCGG
>NZ_JBALSN010000011.1:2513-18711 GCF_036966985.1 Neobacillus drentensis
TGACTTATCGTAGGGCGGAGAGCGAAGGACACTAGCCGCTAGGGCGCTGGAGCTAGACAGTAATCTAAGTTCAAAAACTTATACTTTCTTATCAAAGAAAAAAGGGAAGTGCCATTAGGTTTGTCTACGACTGAAATTCCGATGAAAATTAATGTGAAAACGACGATTCATCAGCAAGGCGGCAAGGAAGTATATGAGCTGGCGGTGTTTGGCGGCTATCTTGAAAAAGATGGTGCCTCGTTTCTTAAGTATGAAGAGGTGCAGGATGAGGGCACTGTTCGGACGATTGTCAAAGTGGCTGGTGATGAGGCGCTGATTTTGCGCGGTGGTGCGGTGAAGATGCGCTTGCCGTTTCGGTTGCATAAGAAGCTCCGTGGCAGTTATGAAATGCCGTTTGGATCCTTTGAGACGATCACTCTGGCCAAACGGATCGAGCATACTGCTGGTTTGATTGACATTCTTTATGATTTTTCAATGCAGGGTAAGCCTGCTGGTACATACCATTTGGAAATTACCTTTCAGGAGGATAACAATGAACATAGTTGAACAAGTGCAAAGTAAGTTAAAAGAAGAGATTCGGGCGGCAGTGCTGAGGGCGGAACTGGCGACGGAGGAGCAAATTCCAGATGTGGTTCTGGAAACACCGAAGGAGAAGGCGCACGGCGATTATGCGACAAATATGGCGATGCAGCTGGCCCGGGTTGCGAAGAAGGCGCCGCGTGTGATTGCGGAGGCGCTGGTTGCGAATATTGATCGTTCAAAGGCTTCGATTGAAAAAATTGAGATCGCGGGGCCAGGATTTATTAATTTTTATATGAATAATAGTTATTTAACCGAGCTGATTCCGACGGTACTGAATGCTGGTGAAAAGTACGGGGAGACCACAGTTGGCGGCGGCCAGAAGGTTCAGGTCGAGTTTGTATCGGCCAATCCAACGGGTGACTTGCACCTTGGACATGCCCGCGGTGCGGCGGTGGGTGACTCGCTTTGTAATATTTTAGCGAAGGCGGGCTTTGATGTTTCGCGTGAGTATTATATTAATGATGCGGGTAATCAGATTAATAATCTTGCATTGTCGGTGGAGGCGCGTTATTTCCAGGCTCTAGGTTTGGAAAAAGAGATGCCGGAGGGCGGCTACCATGGTGCGGACATTATTGGCATTGGGAAAACCATGGCAGAGGAGTTTGGGGACAAGTATGTGCATGTGTCCGAAGACGAGCGCCAAGAGTTTTTCCGTGAATACGGTCTGAAATATGAAATGGCGAAGTTAAAGCAGGATCTAGAGGATTTCCGTGTTGGTTTTGATGTTTGGTATTCCGAGACTTCGCTTTATAAGAATGGAAAAATTGATGAGGCTTTGGCGGCACTGCGTGCGAGCGGTTATGTGTATGAGGAAGACGGTGCGACGTGGCTCCGTTCGACGGAATTCGGCGATGACAAGGACCGGGTGTTGATTAAGCAAGATGGTTCATATACGTATTTAACACCGGATATCGCATATCACAAGGATAAGTTGGACCGCGGTTTTGAAAAGTTGATTAACATTTGGGGTGCGGATCACCACGGCTATATTCCCCGGATGAAGGCGGCGCTTCAGGCGTTAGGTTATGACCGTGAAACTCTAGAGGTGGAAATCATTCAGCTTGTTCACCTTTATAAAAATGGCGAAAAGATGAAGATGAGTAAGCGGACCGGTAAAGCGGTGACGATGCGTGATTTGGTCGATGAGGTTGGCCTCGATGCAACGCGTTATTTCTTTGCGATGCGCAGTTCCGATACGCATATGGATTTTGACTTGGATTTAGCAGTGTCGGAGTCGAATGAAAATCCGGTTTATTATGCGCACTATGCCCATGCGCGGATTTCTAGTATCTTGCGTTCTGGAGAAGAGCAGGGTGTTCAAGTGACGGCGGATGCTGACTTTTCGTTGGTAACGTCGGAGAAGGAAATGGATTTATTGAAGAAGATTGGGGAGTTCCCGGCAGCTGTAGGAGAGGCCGCAATAAAGCGCGTCCCGCACCGGATTACGAACTATATCGTAGAATTGGCGTCGACGTTCCACAGTTTTTATAATGCAGAAAAGGTGCTTGACCTTGAGCATGTCGAGCGCACTAAGGCCCGCCTCGGGTTGGTGCGGTCCGTGCAAATTACGCTCCGCAATGCGCTGGCGTTGATTGGGGTTTCAGCTCCGGAAAAAATGTAATGACTGATGGCTCTCTTACTTCGGTAAGGGGGCCTTTTTTTTATGGGCTGGTCCATATAAATGAATAGTAACTAAATAATGGCAAATACTAGTAGGGAAATTAAAGCTAGGAGTGGATGAAGCCAATGAATGTGGGACGAGCCAAGGAAATTGTTGAATCTGCCGAAATGATTCATGTTACCTATGAGGGAACGCCAGTGATTATTCAACATGTGGATGAGGCAACAAAAGTAGCGAGAATTTATTCAAGGAATGACCCGGATAATGAGCGTGATGTTCCTGTGTTGAATTTAATTGAGGAATAAAAAAGAGTCTTCGACGTGATTCGAAGACTCTTTTTTACACGGTTTATTTATTTAACCTCCACCGCACCGCCGCTAATCCGCTTATAACCCCTAAGCTTGCTCAGATCTTCGATTAATTTCAGTGCAGCTTGATCCTTTGCTTTGGCCTCAATCATGAAATCAACATCAGCCCCAATTTCGCGCACCATTTTCAAAAACGGCATGATAAATTCCGGATCTACAAAATCAGCATGGGAGCGGAACTCCTTCTCGTTTTTAGGAGAGGAAATATGAACCTTTGGAATGAGATGCAGCCTATGCTCCCAAGTTTGGAAAATCCGCGGCAGCAGTTCCTCGAGTGCTGTCTCGGACAAGTTGGCCATATGGTGGTGATAGTCGAACACAAACGGGATTGATTCCTTTTCACAGGCTGCTAACGTTTCTTCGGCATTGTAGGTTTTATCGTCATTTTCTAATGTCATCACTTGTTTAATGGGGGCGGGCAGTGTCGTTAAATTTTGATGAAATCGCGGCAGAGTTTTTTGTTTATCACCATAGGCACCACCAATATGGATATTAATCAGCCCTTCCTGCTCAAGGCCCATCGCTTCAAACATACGATAATGATAATGCATATCGACCACGGCGTTTTCGGTAATCTTTGTTTGCGGTGAGGTGAACAGGGTGAATTGATTCGGGTGGAAACTGACCCTTAATTTCTTTTTTTTCACCAGCTCACCAATCTCTAGCCATTCTGTACGAAAAGGAGTCACAAAGTCCCAATTCACCTCCGGATGGGTCGCGAGTGGGACAATCGAACTAGACATCCTATAAAGTTCAAGTTCGTGAGCAAGATTGTAGTAGAGCATACGCAGGGTATGATTCAAATTCTGCTTCGTCACCTCAAGCAGCTTTTCCACACGCTCTTCAGGGCTTAGCTGCTGATACCGAGTAAACGTCAGCGCCTTCGCCGGCGAAGCATCCCACAAACTAATCGCATGTGAAACATAACCAAACCGAATCTTCATAACAATAACTCCTTGGGTGCTTTTTTAATAGTGCTTAATTATGGTGCCTGACACCATCCGTGGACAATAATGGTTTATAAAAAGTAAGAGATTACAGCGGCGATGCCTTCTTTAACTGAGCGGATTGGGTTCGGTTTGTTAAGGACAGCTAATGTCAGCGGCACGGAGTCCTCAATATCCTTTTTTAAAATCTCCATCAAACGTTGAATAAAGGCCGGGTCATAAATATAACAATTAATTTCCTTGTTTAAATACATACTTCTTTTATCAAAATTAGCCGTGCCGATATCGCAGATTTTGTCATCAATCATGAGTGTCTTTGCATGGTAAAATCCTTTTTTATATTGATAAATGTTCGCTCCTGCTCGAATCAGTTTACGTAAATAGCGGAACGAGCCCTCTTGGACCAGTGGATGGTCTGCTGCATAGGGGACAATCACCGAAAGATGAACTCCGCGCTCTAAGGCAGCTAGTAACGCCGCTAAGATTTTTTGACAGGGGATAAAATAGGGCGAACCAATAATGATGGAGTTATCGGCTTGGTGAATAAGCGTAAGATAATTCTGTTCTAACTGCTGAGCCTCTGTCGGAACAAATCGGTGCCGGACCTGACCATCAGTCATTACTGGGAAATAGGTCGGATGATCCATGATATCCTCACCGGCGTACTCATGCCAATCGACCAAAAACTCCGTTTGCAAAAAATTAACGCTCCGGCCGGTTATCTTCAAATGGTAATCGCGCCAAATCCCCAAAGAAGGCTCTTCGTCGATATATTCCTTTCCGATATTAAATCCGCCAAGATAGCCAATTTTCCCGTCTATAATCGTAACCTTACGGTGATTCCTGACCTGAGAAGAATAAAACAGAAAAGGAAGCTTAATATGATTGCTAAAAGCAAAGCGAACACCCGCCTCCCGGAGCGACTGAATCACCGCTTTTTTCACCTTCCAGCTGCCGAGCCGGTCGATGAGCAGCCGAACTTCCACCCCGGCACGGGCTTTTTCTTTTAAAATAGAAAAAAATTCCTGACTGATCGCATCGTCTTTGACAATATAAAAGAGAACATGAATATGCTTGTCCGCATTCCGTAGTTCATGAAAATAGTCGGCGAACAACTTTTTTCCGTGCGTAAAAATATCAATGTCACCATGAATAATGGCCGTTTCCCTTCTACTGACAATGGAAAGATGCTTCTTTCTACCTAAATGAAAATCCAAAACGAGCCATATAATGAAGAGAAAAAGGAGTACGCTCAACATGAGTGCCACATTCATATGGGTTCTTTCCTCCAATCAGTTACGTTAGTTTTTCCGAAAGCAGTCATTTCTATAAGTTCATCAAACTTTTCAAATTTCTAGTTGACTGAATGCTCATTCATAATATAATAGAGTTAAGTATAGATTCTGAAAATTAATTATTTTCAAAGTTGTTTCAGTGGAAAACCAGGAAAGGGGCAAAACTATGAATGGATTACTTTGGGTTAACTTGATTGCGTTTCTTATTGTAACCGCTTACGCAATCAGCCTGTTCGTGTATGTGGTCAAGACCCGAATCGAATTTATTAAACTCGGGAAAAAGGTTGAGTTCGATGACAATGTCAAAGAGCGGCTCCACAAAATTTGGGTCAATGTGTTCGGCCAAAAGAAATTGCTCAAGGATAAAAAAAGCGGGATCATGCATGTCATGTTCTTCTATGGCTTTATTCTCGTCCAATTTGGCGCCATTGATTTTATAATCAAAGGGATTAAACCAGGGGCACACCTGCCGCTTGGACCGCTTTATGCCGGGTTTACATTTTTCCAAGAGCTCGTCACACTGATGATCTTAGTGGCAGTCATCTGGGCCTTTTACCGCCGGTATGTCGAAAAATTAGTCCGCTTAAAGCGCAACTTTAAATCAGGCCTGGTTCTTATTTTCATTGGTGGCTTAATGCTTTCTGTGTTGCTAGGCAATGGGATGAGCCTCATCTGGCATGGTGAAGAGACGTCATGGACCGAGCCAATCGCATCATTGATTTCCGTTATTTTTTCAGGGATTGGTGAAACTGCCTCCACTGTAATCTTCTACATTGCCTGGTGGACGCACTTATTATTCTTGTTAACCTTCTTAGTGTACGTGCCGCAATCCAAGCATGCCCACTTAATTGCGGGACCTGCGAATGTGTATTTTAACCGTTTAGATAAACCAGGAAAACTGAAAAAGGTTAATTTTGAGGATGAAACCCAAGAATCGTTTGGGGTTGGAAAATTAGAAGATTTCACGCAGCACCAAATGATCGACTTTTATGCTTGCGTGGAATGCGGCCGCTGCACAAATATGTGTCCGGCTACGGGGACAGGGAAAATGCTGTCACCAATGGACTTAATCGTTAAACTGCGTGATCATTTAACCAATCATGGTGCCGTTGTTACCTCGAAACAGCCGTGGGTGCCAACTTTTGCCTTTGGGAATACGACAGGAAATCAGCTCGCCCTTGCATCAGCAGGCCAAGGTGCACAAGAATCTGCGGCCGCTGCGGTCTACAATCCGAGCTTGATTGGTGATGTGATCACCGAGGAAGAAATCTGGGCTTGTACGACCTGCCGAAATTGTGAGGATCAATGCCCAGTCATGAACGAGCACGTGGATAAAATTATCGATCTGCGCCGTTATTTAGTGTTAACCGAAGGGAAATTGGACGCTGATGCACAGCGTGCGATGACCAATATCGAACGCCAAGGCAATCCATGGGGCTTGAACAGAAAAGAACGTGAAACTTGGCGTGAAGCCCGCGAGGATGTTCATGTACCAACCGTGAAGGAAATGAACAAAGCAGGCGAGGAATTTGAATACCTCTTCTGGGTGGGTGCGATGGGTTCATACGATAACCGCAGCCAAAAGATTGCCTTATCGTTTGCGAAACTGCTCAATGAAGCTGGCATCAAATTTGCCATCCTCGGCAATAAAGAGAAAAACTCTGGCGATACACCGCGCCGTCTCGGCAATGAATTCTTGTTCCAAGAGCTGGCAACGAAAAATATTGAGGAATTTGAAAAAGCGGAAGTCAAGAAAATCGTGACGATTGATCCGCATGCATATAATATTTTCAAAAATGAATATCCTGACTTCGGCTTATCAGATGTCGAGGTGTTCCATCATACCGAGGTTCTTTATGAGCTGGTTCGTGATGGGAAGCTCGTACCGAAACATGCGGTAAATGAGACGATTACTTTCCATGATTCCTGTTATTTAGGGCGCTACAATGATGTCTATGATGCACCGCGTGAGATTCTAAAATCGATTCCAGGTGTGAAACTCCTTGAAATGGAGCGGAATCGCGAGAAAGCGATGTGCTGTGGTGCAGGCGGTGGCTTGATGTGGATGGAAGAAGAAACCGGACACCGCATTAACGTGGCTCGAACTGAGCAGGCACTTGCAGTGAATCCATCGGTCATCAGCTCCGGTTGTCCGTACTGCTTAACAATGCTTTCAGATGGAACGAAGGCCAAAGAGGTCGAAGAAAAGGTATCGACCTATGATGTAGCGGAACTGCTTGAAAAGGCCATTTGTGGAGAAGTCGCTTAGGTTTTGATGGAGTGTAGAAGTTGATTTGTTTATTTAATTCGTAAAATTTTTAAAATTTTGTGTAAAACATTTCAACTTCTACGCTTTTTTATGTAAAATATATATATAAATAAAACGCTTACATTACCATTTTAAAAAGCAGAGGACTGCGTTTCTTTTTTGGCTTGTGTCCGAGCGAGCGTTCAGTCACCGAATCTATTTTTTTATGAAAGTTAATCTGAATATTGTGAATAGGGGAGTGTGTGTAAGATGGGTAGAACGGTTATTTTAAGCGGGGTTAGAACACCTTTTGGAAAATTAGGAGGAGGTTTGAGCAGCTTTACTGCTTCACAGTTAGGGGGAATCGCGGTAAAAGAGGCGTTAGTTCGTGCGGGCGTGAAGCCAGAAGAGGTCGAGGAAGTCATTCTTGGAACAGTCCTACAAGGGGGACAGGGACAGATCCCATCACGCCAGGCAGCGCAGCATGCGGGACTGCCATGGGAAGTGAAAACAGAAACGATTAATAAAGTATGTGCGTCCGGGATGCGCAGTGTCACGTTAGCCGATCAAATCATCCGCGCTGGCGATGAGGAAGTGATCGTGGCCGGCGGGATGGAATCGATGAGCAACGCTCCATATGTACTCCCAAAAGCACGCTGGGGCTTCCGCATGGGAGATGCACAAGTGAAGGATTTAATGATTCATGACGGTTTAACCTGCAGTTTCACTGGTGTTCACATGGGGACTTACGGAAATGAAGCGGCCAAAGATATGGAAATCAGCCGTAAGGCACAGGATGAGTGGGCATTAAGGAGTCATTTGCGCGCAATTGCGGCGATTGAGAGTGGGAAGTTAGCGGAAGAAATCGTCGCAGTAGAGGTTCCACAGCGCAAAGGAACTCCGGTCGTGGTTGAGACAGATGAGGCACCACGAAGAGATACGTCGCTAGAGCGTTTGGCTAAATTAGCACCAGTTTTTAATTCAACGGGAACGATTACTGCAGGGAATGCTCCAGGTGTCAATGACGGTGCGGCAGCCCTCGTGTTAATGAGTGAAGAACGTGCGGCCCGCGAAGGTCGCGTTGCTGAAGCAGTGATTGTCGGTCATGCGGCTGTTGCTGTGGAAGCAAAGGATTTTCCAAAAACACCGGGACTTGTCATTAATGAGCTGTTACGGAAAACTGGCAAAACGGTAGACGAAGTCGATTTATTTGAAATTAATGAAGCCTTTGCGGCGGTGGCTTTAGTCAACGGGAAAATCGCCAATTTGGATCCAGAAAAGATCAATGTCAATGGCGGTGCGGTCGCCTACGGTCACCCGATTGGGGCGAGCGGGGCACGTATTATCCTTACATTAATGCATGAATTAAAGCGCCGTGGGGGCGGAATTGGAATTGCCGCGATCTGCAGCGGCGGCGGCCAGGGCGATGCGGTGATGATCGAGGTTCCGCGCGGATAATAGTTTTTAAGATTAGTAGATACCAAATATAAAAAATTCTAGGCCGGACTCACTTCCGGCCTTCTTGGAGGGGATCGAATGAAGATTTCAAAACTTATGGTCATTGGTGCAGGACAAATGGGCTCGGGGATTGCCCAAGTTTGTGCACAGGCAGGGTACAAGGTTGTACTTAATGATTTAAAACAGGAGTTTGTGGAACGCGGCCTAGCCGGAATCAATAAAATACTTACACGGAACGTTGATAAAGGGCGCCTCACTGAAGAGCAAAAACAAGAAATTCTCAGCAACATTACCGCGTCTACTGACCTAAACGATGCCCGTGACGTCGATCTCGTCATCGAAGCTGCCGTTGAAAATATGGACATCAAAACCAACATCTTTGCTCAACTGGATGAAATTACCCCAGCACACGCGATACTCGCGAGTAATACCTCATCATTGCCTATCACTGAAATAGCTGCGGCCACCAAGCGTCCGGAAAAAGTGATCGGTATGCACTTCATGAACCCGGTTCCGGTCATGAAGCTTGTCGAAATCATTCGCGGTCTTGCAACATCCGATGAAGTCTACCAAGTGATTGAAGATATGACAAAAACCTTGAGCAAGGTTCCGGTTGAAGTGAACGACTTCCCAGGGTTTGTTTCCAATCGCATTCTGATGCCAATGATCAATGAAGCGATTTTTACACTTTATGAAGGTGTGGCCACGAAGGAAGCCATCGATGAAGTGATGAAACTCGGCATGAACCACCCAATGGGACCGTTAACCTTGGCTGATTTTATCGGCTTGGATACGTGTCTGTATATTATGGAAACGCTTCACCAAGGGTTTGGCGATGACAAATACCGTCCTTGTCCGCTCCTTCGCAAATATGTGAAAGCAGGCTGGCTTGGCAAAAAATCAGGGCGCGGTTTTTATACGTACGAATAAACACAGCATTTCTTCGAAAAAGGGGTCGTGATAATGATGAGTACCACGATAGTACATTCCTCCAAAGGGGAGACCACCATGAATCTTACATTCAGCGAAGAACAAGAAATGATGCGAAAAATGGTCCGCGATTTTGCTAACAGCGAAATTGTCCCATTTATTGAAAATATGGAAAGAGGGGAATTTCCCCGCGAAATCCTCCGCAAAATGGGAGCCTTAGGCCTAATGGGGATCCCTGTCCCTGAAAAATACGGCGGTGCGGCGATGGACTTTACCTCTTATATTTTAGCGATCCATGAGCTTTCCAAGGTAAGTGCAACCATTGGGGTGATTCTTTCTGTCCATACCTCCGTCTGCACGAACCCGATCCTTTATTTTGGAACCGAACAACAGAAAGAGAAATACGTGCCGAAGCTGGCTTCAGGGGAGTATCTCGGTGCGTTTTGCTTAACCGAGCCGAGTTCTGGTTCGGATGCCGCCAGCTTAAAGTCCCGTGCCGTCAAGAAGGGCGATCATTACGTCATCAACGGCTCGAAGGTGTTCATTACGAACGGCGGTGAGGCTGATGTCTATATTGTTTTTGCAAAAACAAATCCGGAACTAGGCAGCAAAGGGATTTCCGCATTCATTGTTGAAAAAAATACCCCTGGCTTTATCGTTGGCAAAGATGAGAAGAAAATGGGCTTGCACGGTTCAAGAACCGTCCAACTCACGTTCGAAGATATGCATGTTCCGGCTAAAAACTTGCTGGGTGCCGAAGGAGAAGGCTTTAAGATTGCGATGGCCAACCTTGATGTCGGCCGCATCGGGATTGCGACCCAGGCACTTGGGATTGCAGAGGCCGCACTGTCAGCCGCAACCGCCTATGCTGGGGACCGCCAGCAATTCGGCAAGCCGATTGCCGCTCAACAAGGGATTGGCTTTAAGTTAGCTGACATGGCGACCAGTGTGGAAGCGGCGAAACTATTAGTCTATCGTGCAGCGTATTTACGGACCCATGGCAAAAAATGCACGTTGGAGGCATCAATGGCGAAATTGTTCGCAACTAAAACAGCGGTCGAAGTGACCACTGAAGCGATTCAAGTCTTTGGCGGCTACGGCTACACCGAAGATTATCCGGTTGAACGCTATTTCCGTGATGCAAAAATTACTGAAATTTATGAAGGCACAAGTGAAATTCAACGAATTGTCATTAGTAAGCATCTATAAAGAAAAGCGGAAGCGCCTTGTCCAGGGGCGACAGGCATAAGACGAGCCGGCTTGAAGGTTGCTTTTTAACCTTCAGGACGGATTGGCTTATGACCCGAGCCCCTAGGCGCTGGAGCTAGACAATTTGCTAAGTTCAATTCTTAAATTTTTAATATATATTCATCCCACTAGGAGGACTTGAAATGAACTTTAAACTCTCTGAAGAACATGAAATGATTCGGAAAATGGTTCGTGATTTTGCCCGGAATGAAGTGGCCCCATCAGCAGCGGATCGCGATGAGGAAGAACGCTTTGACCGCGAGATTTTTGACAAAATGGCGGAGCTGGGTTTAACCGGGATTCCTTGGCCGGAAGAGTACGGCGGCATTGGCAGTGACTATCTTGCTTACTGTATCGCAGTAGAAGAGCTTTCCCGCGTTGACGCATCAACAGGCGTTACGCTCTCAGCCCATACTTCTTTAGCGGGCTGGCCGATTTATAAATTCGGCAGCGAAGAGCAAAAGCAAACCTACCTTCGCCCAATGGCAGAAGGGACGAAAATTGGCGCATACGGCTTAACAGAGCCTGGCAGCGGTTCGGATGCTGGCGGAATGAGAACGACTGCCCGTCTCGAAGGTGATCATTATGTCCTTAATGGCTCAAAGATTTTCATTACTAATGGTGGTGTAGCCGACATTTATGTGGTGTTTGCGTTAACCGACCCGTCAAGCAGACAAAAAGGAACAACCGCATTTATTATCGAGAGCGACTTCCCAGGCTTCTCGGTTGGGAAAAAAGAAAAGAAACTCGGGATCCGATCCTCACCGACCACCGAAATTATTTTTGAAGATTGCAAGGTACCTGTTGCTAATCGCCTTGGTGAAGAAGGTGAAGGATTTAAAATTGCGATGATGACTCTTGATGGCGGCCGTAACGGTATTGCTGCTCAAGCTGTGGGGATTGCTCAAGGGGCTCTTGACGCAGCCGCGGACTATGCCAAGGAACGTCATCAATTCGGTAAACCAATCGTCGCAAATCAAGGGATTGCCTTTAAACTCGCAGATATGGCTACAGGGATTGAGGCTTCCCGACTATTAACATACCAAGCCGCATGGCTCGAGTCGCAAGGCCTGCCGTACGGCAAGGAGTCGGCGATGTCGAAGTTATTTGCGGGCGATACCGCGATGAAGGTGACAACTGAGGCTGTTCAGGTCTTTGGCGGCTATGGCTATACAAAGGATTATCCAGTTGAGCGCTTCATGCGCGATGCGAAAATTACCCAAATCTATGAAGGCACACAAGAAATTCAACGACTTGTGATCTCGCGGATGATCACGAAGTAAGGCGGGTTAGAACATGATAAAAAAACGAGAAGTACTGGCTTCTGTAAAGGATGAACGTCTTGTTCAGAAACGGCGGGACCAAATGATTAAAGGGGCGGTCAGCCTTTTTAAGGAAAAAGGCTTTCACCGGACGACGACGAGGGAAATCGCCAAAGCTGCAGGATTCAGTATTGGGACCCTTTACGAATACATCCGTTCGAAGGAAGATGTCCTGTATCTCGTCTGTGACAGCATTTATGAACATGTGAGCGAGCGCCTCGAGCAGGACCTTGAACAGAAAAAAGGCACCCTATCAAGTCTGAAGCTAGGGATCGGGCATTATTTCCGGGTTGTGGATGAGATGCAGGATGAAGTGCTGGTCATGTATCAAGAAGCCAAATCGCTGACGAAGGATGCGCTTCCCTATGTGCTGAAAAAAGAAATCGAAATGGCGGCGATGTTTGAGAGCCTGATTGTCCGCTGTGTCGAAAACGGCGAACTGGAGTTGTCAGAAAAACAGATCGAACTGATTAGTCATAACATTATTGTCGAGGGACAAATGTGGGCGTTCCGGCGCTGGGCCCTCCAAAAATTATATACACTAGATGAATATATTGAACTGCAAACGGAGCAATTATTTCACGGGATTCATTCGTCAACACAGGCTAGGTCATAATGTTAACTGATGGCGATGTTGATTGGAGCGGAAGGCGCGAAGACTCCTGCGGGAGGACGGGGCAGGTGAGGCCCCACAGGCGCTTTAAGCGCCGAGGAGGCTCGCATGACCGCCCGCGGAACGCGAAGCGCCTGGACCGAAAATCAACATCCAAGTTTAATATAGCCTATAAAAAGGGGGAGAACGATGGGGAATTATCAGCCGAAGCATCATATTCGCTTTGTCACAGCTTCAAGCTTGTTTGACGGGCATGATGCTTCCATCAATATTATGAGGCGGATTCTGCAGGCGAGCGGGGCGGAGGTCATTCATCTTGGCCATAACCGCTCGGTTGAGGAGGTTGTGAACGCGGCCATTCAGGAGGATGTGCAGGGAATTGCAATTTCTTCGTATCAAGGCGGTCATGTTGAGTACTTCAAATATATGTATGATTTGTTGAAAGAGAAGGGTGCGCCGAATATCCGTATTTTTGGCGGCGGCGGCGGGGTGATTATCCCGCGCGAAATCGATGAGCTCCATGAGTACGGGATTTCGTGGATTTTCTCCCCTGAGGATGGCCGCAAGATGGGGCTTCAGGGCATGATCGATCGGATGCTCGAGGAGTGTGATTTTGCGACAGTCCCTGTCGATGTAGCGGATCAAATTGAGAAGCTGCCGAGCGGGGATGTGAATGCGGTGGCGAAGCTGATCACTATCGCTGAGCTTCATGTCGATGGAAAGAATGAAGCAGCAGCGACCGCTGAGCGAGTGCTCGATCAAGTGAAGTCGCTCGAGAAAGAGATTCCGGTCGTTGGGATCACGGGAACGGGCGGTGCCGGAAAAAGTTCATTGACCGATGAATTGATTCGCCGTTTTATTAATGAACTGCCTGATAAAAAGGTAGCAATTCTATCGGTTGACCCGACGAAGCAAAAGACGGGCGGTGCCCTGCTTGGGGACCGAATCCGCATGAATGCGATTTTTTCGCCGAATGTGTATATGCGCTCGCTCGCGACAAGGCATTCAAAAAGTGAACTTTCACTGGCAATTAAGGATGCGGTGGCCGTTACGAAGGCGGCTGGCTTTGACCTCGTAATCGTCGAGACAAGCGGGATTGGTCAGGGCGATGCGGGAATTACCGAGATTTGCGATGTTTCTTTATATGTGATGACGAGTGAGTTTGGGGCGCCGTCACAGCTTGAGAAGATTGATATGATTGATTTTGCAGACCTGATTGTCATCAATAAGTTTGAGCGTAAGGGCTCGGAGGATGCGAAGCGCCAGGTGCAAAAGCAGTACCAGCGCAGCCATATGCTGTTTGAAAAGGATATCGATGACATGCCGGTATATGGAACGATTGCGAGCCAGTTTAATGACCCGGGTACAAATGGATTGTTTGCGGCGCTGATTGAAAAAATTAATGACAAGATGGGTACGGGCTGGGTCACTTCTTTTACGAAAGATGCCCTGGTTGAAAAACAAAATGTGATTATCCCAACCGACCGCCGTTATTATTTACGGGAAATTTCCGAAACGGTGCGCGGTTATCACAGGAAAGCGGAAGAACAAGCTGGGATTGCCCGGAAGTTATTCCAGTTAGAAGGGGCGATTGAAGCGGTCAGCGATTCGGCAGTGATTGCAGCGTTAGAAGCGGTTAAGCAAGAGACGGAGGCGAAACTGACGCCAGAGTCTAGGAAAATTCTTGATGGCTGGGCAAAAACGCGAGAAGCTTATTCCGGCGACAAGTTCGTGACGAGAATCCGTGATAAAGAGATAATTACAGCGTTAAAATCGAAAAGCTTATCAGGGCTTGATATCCCGAAAGTGGTGCTGCCAAAGTATAAGGATTACGGGGAAATCCTCCGCTGGGTTTACCAGGAAAACGTTCCAGGTTCGTTCCCGTATACGGCAGGGGTATTTCCTTTCAAGCGCGAAGGCGAGGATCCGAAACGCCAGTTTGCAGGGGAAGGGACGCCGGAACGCACGAACCGCCGCTTCCACTATTTATCGAAGGATGATGATGCGAAACGCTTAAGTACAGCGTTTGACTCGGTGACACTGTATGGTGAAGACCCGGATCACCGCCCGGATATTTTCGGGAAAGTCGGCGAAAGCGGGGTCAGTGTTTGTACCTTAGATGATATGAAGAAGTTGTATGACGGCTTTGATTTATGTCATCCGTCAACATCGGTATCAATGACGATTAACGGTCCAGCACCGATTATTCTAGCAATGTTTATGAATACAGCGATTGACCAGCAGGTGCAGCGGAAGGAAGCGGAGATTGGCAGGGTATTAACGGTGGAGGAATTCGCAGAAGTTCGTGCCTATACACTTCGGACGGTACGCGGCACGGTGCAGGCTGATATTTTAAAAGAAGACCAAGGTCAAAATACATGTATCTTTTCGACGGAATTTGCGCTGCGGATGATGGGGGATATTCAGCAATATTTCATTGACCATCAAGTGCGCAACTATTATTCGGTCTCCATTTCGGGTTATCATATTGCTGAAGCAGGTGCCAATCCGATTTCACAGCTTGCGTTTACTTTGTCCAATGGTTTTACCTATGTTGAATACTATTTGAGTCGCGGCATGAAGATTGATGATTTTGCACCGAACTTGTCCTTCTTCTTCTCGAATGGCTTGGATCCGGAGTATACCGTAATTGGCCGGGTGGCCCGCCGCATTTGGGCAACGGTGATGCGCGATAAATATGGCGCAAACGAGCGGAGCCAAAAATTGAAATACCATGTTCAGACATCGGGTCGTTCCCTGCACGCGCAGGAAATTGACTTTAATGATATCCGGACGACGCTGCAGGCGTTAATGGCGTTGCAGGATAACTGTAATTCTCTTCATACAAATGCTTATGATGAGGCGATTACAACACCAACCGAGGAATCGGTGCGCCGCGCGATGGCGATTCAGATGATTATTACGAAAGAGCATGGCTTGTCCAAAAATGAAAATCCACTCCAAGGATCATTTATTGTGGAGGAGTTAACGGATCTAGTTGAAGAAGCGGTGCTGCAAGAATTTGAACGCTTGAATGACCGCGGCGGTGTGCTTGGGTCAATGGAAACCCAGTACCAGCGCGGCAAAATTCAGGATGAATCGATGTATTATGAAATGAAAAAGCATACCGGTGAATTACCGATTATTGGCGTTAATACGTACTTGAACCCAAATCCTCCGTCCGAGGAAGACGTCAATAATATGGAAATAGCTCGGGCATCGTACGAAGAGAAAGAACTGCAGATTCAAAATCTGCGTGCTTTCCAGGAAAGCCATGCTACGGTGGCGGGAGAAGCGTTGGGACGTTTGAAAGAAGCTGCCGTTAAAAATGGCAACATCTTTGCCGAGTTAATGGAAACCGTCAAAGTCGCCAGCCTGGGCCAAATCACCCGAGCTCTTTACGAAGTCGGCGGGCAGTATCGAAGGAATATGTAAGAAAAGCGTAAGTGCCCTGTTCAGCGGCGTATGGCCTCCTCGAAAAAGCTAACGCTTTTTCTCGTGCGACGTAAATGCTCACGAGGCCTTCCTTGTGGAGCGCTCCAACTGAGATAAAGGAAACACGAAGA
>NZ_JBALSN010000012.1:0-2367 GCF_036966985.1 Neobacillus drentensis
TTGCCCGCCGTGGTTGTGATGCTGTCCACCGTGATTTTGGTGTTGCCCACCATGATGATGTTGCTGTCCGCCATGGTTATGCTGTTGTCCACTATGATTATGCTGCATCCCGCCACCATGATATTGTCTTTGCAGATTCAGCGGATTTACTACACTATTTTGATACTCAATCGGCATATAATAAGGATTATACATATCTATTCTCCTCTCTCCTCACTATCCTATCTATCCTATGCATCTAACTAACCTACTCTTGGGCACAAGCCCACATAATCGAGGCTGCCGCACACACACCTATGAAAAATACGTCTCAAGTCCTAGAATTCTTTCCGTTTGAGGTCTATGGCGAGGAGGAGTTTTTTCATGTATTGTGGAAGTAGTAAATGGAAATAATTTTCTTTTTGGCATATATTTTGGAGGGAAATGAAACATTCCATTGCTTTCAATCGTAGAAATATAAAGATTTCTTAAGTCAGGAGTGATCAAATATGAACCCGATTTTGTCGTTTCTTATCCGCTCATCTGCAGCCGTCCCAATAACTTTCTTAACGTGGCTAATCAGCTATTTCCCTTTTGACCAAACCTTTTGGGCAGCAACGGGAATTGCATTAACCACAGGGTTTCTTACCCATTTCATTCTCGGCATTGTGATGAACACCCGCTTTTTAAAAAAGCATCAGATATCTAGAAAAGAATATCGGTACATAAGGAAGAACCTTATGGAAGCCAAACAGAAAATTAATCGCTTGAATAAAAACCTATTCTCGATTCGCGATATTTCATCTGTCAAACAAAGAATTGATCTCCTTAGAATTACAAAAAAAATACACAAGATGACAACCAAAGAACCGAAACGATTTTACCAAGCGGAGCAATTTTATTTTTCCCATTTGGACTCCATTGTTGAACTTACCGAAAAATACAGCTTTTTATCTTCCCAGCCGAAAAAAAACATGGAGATGGGCCAATCTCTCATCGAAACCCGCCATACTCTAGATGAACTAACAAGGGTAGTGGAAGAGGATTTATACAAGGTGATTTCCGATGATATCGATCACTTGAATTTTGAAATTGACGTCGCGAAGCATACCCTCAATAAGGAAAAGGACGCTAAATTCCCGGAAGAAAATAGGTGGCTAAAATGAACGAAAACAACCCGATTCAACCAAGTAAAACTGGTAATTTATTAGATGATATCCTTGCTGATCCTTTTGGCGAGAAACTAGAGTTAGCCCAAAATCCAGTTCAGCAAACAAGCGAGGCGAAACCTGTCAAATTAATTAATGTAATACCGGAAGAACATCGGGCCAAAGCTTATCAGATTGCCGAGCAAATCGATCCGACAAACCATCAGTCGATGATTCAATATGGTACCCAAGCCCAAGGAAAGCTGCTGTCATTCTCACATACCATGCTTGAGCATGTACAGAAACAGGATGTTGGGGAAATAGGGCAGATCATTAGTGATTTAATGAAGCGGTTGGATGAAGTGAATCCCGATGATTTGAAGGATGGGAAGCCATCCTTATTTGCTCGTATGTTTGGAAAAATTTCAAGCTCCGTACAAGAAGTACTCTCCAAATATCAAAAAACAGGGGCCCAAATTGACCGAATCAGTGTAAAACTAGACCGTAGCAAAAATGTCCTAATGTCCGATATTAAATTGCTCGAACAGTTGTATGAGACGAATAAAGAATACTTCCATGCCCTGAATGTCTATATTGCTGCTGGGGAGATTAAGCTGGAGGAAATGCAGGAAAAGACGATTCCTCAGCTGAAAAAAGCAGCGGAACAGACCAATGACCAAATGAAGTTCCAAGAAGTTAACGATATGATTCAATTTGCCGATCGGTTGGATAAACGTCTGCATGATTTGAAATTAAGCCGAGAAATTACGATTCAAAGCGCACCTCAGATTCGTTTGATTCAAAATACGAATCAGGCGCTTGTGGAAAAAATTCAATCTTCAATCATGACGGCGATTCCATTATGGAAAAATCAGGTGGCGATTGCCTTAACTTTGATTCGCCAGCGTCATGCCGTCGAGGCGCAAAAGCAAGTTTCAAAAACAACCAATGAGCTGCTGTTGAAAAATGCAGAAATGCTAAAAACCAATACCATCGAGACGGCGAAAGAAAACGAGCGCGGAATCGTTGATATTGAAACCTTAAAGAAAACACAGGAAAGCTTGATCACAACACTCGAAGAAACGATGCGAATCCAAGAGGAAGGCCGACACAAGCGCCGCCTGGCCGAGCAGGAACTGGCATCCATGGAAAACGACCTTCGATTAAAACTACTAGAGATTAAAGGGAAATAAAAAAAATGCCCTCGCTGCAACCAAACAAGTGCAGCGAGGGCATTTTT
>NZ_JBALSN010000013.1:0-20587 GCF_036966985.1 Neobacillus drentensis
AAGTCAACATCGAATCGCCTCCGGCTCTTCGTGTTTCCTTTATCTCGGTTGGAGCGCTCCAGGCCATACGCCGCTGACCAGGGCGCTTGCGCTTTTCTAATATATTAGTGCTGTAAAAATGCAAGTTGGATAAAGAAGAGGACAGCGAATACATATAGCAATGGATGAATTTCGCGCCATTTCCCTTTGACTAGTTTCAGAAGCGGATAGCTTATGAAACCGAGGGCAATCCCCGTTGCAATGCTTGATGTTAGTGGCATGCTCAGGACTGTCAAAAAAGCAGGAAAGGCTTCATCAAGTTCATTCCAGTGGATTTTCGCGATACTTCCCATCATTAAACTGCCGACAATGATTAATGCTGGTGCGGTAATCGCTGATATCCCGGAAACCGAACTGACAAGCGGCCCGAAAAAGGCTGACAGGATGAATAATATCGCAACCGTTAGGGAAGTTAAACCCGTCCGGCCTCCGGCTGCTACTCCTGACGATGATTCGATATAGGCCGTTGTTGGGCTCGTCCCAAACATGGCACCGACTGCCGTACCAATTGAATCGGCAAGTAATGCCTCTCTCGCTCGCGGCAATTTGCCATTTTTCATTAAACCGGCTTGATTAGCAACACCAATCATCGTACCGGTCGTATCAAAAATGGTCACTAAAATGAAAGAAAAAACAACAGCATAAAGGCTGTGCTGAATTACGTCGGTCAACGCTGTCACTGGATTAGCGATAATTAGTCCCTCCGGCAGAGTAGGCAGGGACATAAATCCTTGACTGAACTCAAGCTGGCCGGTAAAGAAAGCGATCAATCCGGTAATGACCATTCCAAAAAATATGGCACCATTGACTCGGAGCGACATCAATACAAGTGTAATCGCCAGACCCACTAGCGCTAAAAGAGCAGATGCTGAATGAAGGTCGCCGAGACCGACAAGATTAGTGGGATGAGCTGTAATGATTTTTGTAAGGCGAAGACCGATGAAGGCAATAAACAGGCCAATCCCTGCAGTAATTCCGTGTTTAAGGTTCTCCGGGATCGCGTCAATTAATTTTTCCCTAAGGGGCGTTAACGATAAGATGACGAAGATAACGCCAGCGACAAAAACAGCTGCAAAGGCCGTTTGGTAGGTAATTCCCTGATGACCGCCTACAACAGAATAAGCAAAAAAGGCGTTGAGTCCCATTCCTGGAGCAATGGCGATTGGATAATTAGCAAAAAGTGCCATCCATAATGTTGCTGCGACTGCAGCAATGATGGTCGCGGTGAACACCTGCCCGAACGGAACCCCGGCGTCTGCTAAAATGACCGGATTTACAACCACTATATAGACCATCGTAAAAAAGGTCGTAATCCCCGCAAGCAGTTCCGTTTTTGTATTTGTATTATTTTCTTTTAGTTTAAACATAGTTGTTCCTCCAAAATACGAACATTTTAATAAGGCCTAAACTATAATATTCGTTTTTAGATAAAAATACAAGAGTTACCTTCTATTTTGTTCTATTTTTGTAACAGTTATTCTGGTGCCTGATACCAAAAAAAAGAACCATCCCGTGCCAAGGATGGTTCCATTCATCAGACTATATGATTGACTTTTGCATTGCAGATTCGAGGGAGGTGTTTTTTCTTTTGTGTACAGCCTTTTGCTTGTACATTTCCTGATCGGCCATTTCGAGAATTTCCTCAGGGGTCATGACAGTCCCCGGTTTATAGTGATAAAAACCGTAACTTGCAGAGATAAAATAAGGCTTTTGCTGCGTGATATTAATCTCCTCGAAACCTAGTTTGATAGTCTTCATTACCTCTCGCACATCATTCATTTGTTTGCGAAAGAACACAATGATAAATTCATCGCCGCCCAGGCGGAATAAAATATCCACATCCGTGATATGGTGGTTGATTGTGTCACAGCAATTCTTGATGAGGTCATCACCAATGGAATGGCCGAATCGATCATTTGTCTTTTTTAAATCGTTAATATCGATATAGGCGACAATAAATTCTTGAGATTCTGGACCAGCGGACAATTGCTGGTTAAGGATATCTCCATCCCGCTTCTTCGGTTTAACACCCCCGTAAGCATGTCAATCGAAGCATGTCTAAAAAGCTCTTCCTCATTTTTTTTCAAGTCGGTGATGTCCGTAACACCAATCAAGATACAAGGTTCATCCAAGTAATCTACCAATTCTAAACTCAGCATCACCCATTTTTTTATCGTAGGTGTGATTTGCTGCTCCATACAGTAGTTTTTTATGCTTTGCTGCTCGATTAGACGCTGAAGGATATCGTGCTTTTCCTCTTGATTTTGAAACAAGAATTTTCCGTCGATGTGAGCAAGGTTGCTACTATGCAAATGGTAGTATTCAAGCGCATGTTTGTTCATGAGCAAAATTTCATTATTATCTAGTTTTGTAAGAATGAGTGGGTTGGGATTAAGGTTGAATAGGCGCCTGAAATTTTCCTCATTCTGTCTAAGTTTTAATTTATTCATAAAATCATTTTTTCGAAATGAATAGAAAGATAAGGCAATCACAAAGGAGATGACAGCGGTCCCTGTCGAGTTAATCATCTTTGATAAAAAAGCGAAGTGATCCGGTTCAAAAAAATAAAGCCCTAAGATAAAGAAAATATGAATAACCAAAAATAGCATGAGTAAGTGTCTTGGCTGGATTGGTAAAAATACAGCAACCCCTAATACTATAATGATATAGGCGTAGATATTCCCGGTAAATAGCTGGCTATTAATAGAAGAGACTGCACCGATCAACAAATAAGTAAGGATATAACTAGTGACGATGACTACTTTAGGAGCATTTTTATACCTATGATAAATGAATAGAAATAGAAGGGAGACAACAAGTCCTGTGATGTGAATGGCAGAAAGATTGATTTTAAAAGTCGGGCAGCTCAGTTTATTAAACAGGAAAAAGTCTACGATGAAAAAACAGGGATAGGTAAAAGTTAACATATAAGAAATGAGTTTAATTCGCTCATATAATTCAACGTAGTTATGATGAATAAACTCTCGGCTAGTAATAGAATTCATCATCTTTCTATTAAAAAGATCGATTGCAAAGGCCTTCAATTATCCCACCCCTTTTTTACCATTACCTCGAGTATTTTAACATAATTTGGGATACCTGTCACAAAAAAATGGGTGTCAGGCACTAGTGAAAAAGACCACCTAATGATACATCGAAAGAGCCCATTTCTGATGAAACTGTCAGAAATGGGCTGTTTTTGGTTAGGAATTAATGGTTTATTTTTACTTCTTCTGTTTGTTTTTCACCGTATATTCCTTTTGATTCAAGAAATTGCTTGATTCTTTTTAGGGCTTCTTGCAGCTGCGGCATCGAAGCTGCGTATGAGCAGCGGATGTAGCCTTCGCCGCTTTCCCCAAACACATTGCCCGGTACAACGGCCACCTTTTCCTGCATTAGCAGTTCTTCGGCAAATTGTTCGGAGCTGAGGCCAGTTGCCTTAATGGATGGGAAGACATAGAAGGCTCCTCCAGGTGTATGACAGTCCAACCCAATTTTATTCAAGGTTTGTACAACGTAGTTCCGTCTCATCCGGTAGCTTCGTTTCATTGCTTCCACTTCTTGGAAGGTATTCTTGAGTGCTTCGAGCGCGCCGTATTGGAGCATGGTTGGTGCACACATGGTGGTATATTGAAAAATTTTCAACATCACTTCAATTAATTCTTTCGGGGCAGCGAGCATCCCTAGGCGCCAGCCGGTCATCGCAAAACCTTTGGAGAAACCATTGATTAATATGGTTCGCCCGTACATGCCTTCAATCGCCGCGAAACTGGTATAGGTTTCTTCGTAGGTTAACTCTGCGTAAATCTCATCCGAGACGACGATTAAATCATGCTTTTCAACAATGGAGGCAATTTCCTTAAGTTCTTCTCGATTTAAAGTGCTGCCAGTTGGATTGTTTGGTGAACAAAACAAAATCGCCTTGGTTTTTTCCGTAATCGCCCCTTCGAGCTGTTCGGGTGTCAATTTAAATCCGTTGGCAGGTGAGGTGGAAATTGCGACAGGTGTCCCGCCGGCAATCGCTACCAATGGAGCGTAAGAAACGAAGGCAGGTTCTACAATCAGTACTTCATCGCCTTGGTTTAAAATGGCCCGAAAGGCGAGATCGATTGCTTGGCTAGCTCCAACCGTAACAATAATTTGATTTTTTGGATCATAGTTGACAGCGAATCTTGTACTAAGGTAATTAGAGATTTCCTGTCGTAATTCTAATAATCCTGGATTTGCGGTATAGGCAGTATAGCCTTGTTCCATCGATAAAATAGCTGCCTCGCGAATGTTCCAAGGCGTGATAAAGTCTGGTTCGCCCACGCCTAGGGAGATCACGTCTTTCATACTGGCTGC
The DNA here is from genome assembly GCF_036966985.1 of Neobacillus drentensis. Lineage (GTDB taxonomy): Bacteria > Bacillota > Bacilli > Bacillales > Cytobacillaceae > Neobacillus > Neobacillus drentensis_E. Next base: position 4,384 of record NZ_JBALSN010000013.1, read on the forward strand.
TAAATCGAAGAACTTCCTAATCCCAGATGGCTGTAATTCTTTAGCAGTGTTAGATAGATAGTGAGAATAATTCTTTTTCATGGTGTAATCACCATTCTCCTGTCTTTATCATCACTACTGCCAAAAACCACCCCATCATGTTTGTATTTCTTTAACATGAAATGCGTCGTGGTCGAGATGACATTTTCAATCGTCGAGAGTTTTTCCGATACAAAAGTTGCAATTTGATTCATTGTTTGCCCTTCAATGGTGATCGACAAATCGTACGCACCACTCATGAGGTAGAGAGAGGTTACTTCTGGAAAACGATAAATTCTCTCAGCAACTTCATCGAACCCTACGCCGCGCTTTGGTGTTACCTTTACATCAATCATTGCAACGATATTTTCCTCACCTTCAACTTTGCTCCAATCGATGAGCGCGGGATAACTGACGATTACTTTTTCTTCTTCTAACTTTTTAATGGTTTTTCTGACTGATTCTTCACTGCTCATCACCATTAAAGCAATTGTTTCCTCAGAGATTTTATGGTTTTCTTCGATAAGCTTTAATATTTCTAATTCTTCATTCGTTAATTTCATAAGGTGCCTCCTGATTTAAATTTCATATTATTGATTTTATAGGAGGATGGCTTTTAACTCAAATGTAAGTGTTGGGATAATTCTCTCTTTTTTGACAGTTACAATAACGCACCTTTAAAATCCGAGGGTGTCAGGCACCACATTTAGATTTTTGATTATTTAAAATTAACTGACTAGGTGAAAAATATATTGACGGGAAATCAGTGTATGTTATATAGTTTAACAATACAATGTTAGGTTATATAACATGAAATAAGGAGCCGATTCTCTTGAAAAAAATAGAAGCAATTATTCGACCGGAACGACTCACAGAGACGATTAAGGGTTTGAAAAATATGGGGATTTTAGGTTTTACTGTTTCACAAGTGGTTGGCAGAGGAAAGCAAAAGGATACGCAGGGAGTCTACCGTGGAAAAAATTATCAGGTAACCCTGCATCCTAAAGTGAAACTGGAGATTGTCCTCTCGGATTATTTGGTAGAATCCACTATTCGAACAATTGTGGATGCGGCCCAAACGGGTGAAGATGGGGACGGTAAAATATATGTTTACCCGATTTTGGAGGCCTATAACATTCGGACAGGGACAATAGATTATGATATTGAGGATTTAGCAAATAAGGAGGGATGACTTGTGGAATTAATGTACATAAATACCGTGTGGGTCGTCCTCGCAGCCGCGATGGTATTGTTCATGGAAGGTGGATTTAGTTTACTAGAGGCCGGGTTGGTCCGAACGAAAAATGCCGTCAATGTGACAATGAAAATTTTTGTAGACTTGACGATTGGTGCTTTAGCGTTTTGGCTCATCGGCTTTGGGATCATGTTTGGAAACGATGCGTTTGGATTCGTTGGGACCACCCTATTTGGAAGCCCTGAGAAAATTGCTCTTTCGATTGAACTGCCAAGTGTGGCTTTCGTGCTTTTTCAAATGGGATTTGCGGTGGCATCTGTATCGATTATTTCAGGCGCTGTCGCAGAACGAATGAACTTTAAAGCCTATGTGGTGACAGCGGCACTCATTTGCATTATTATTTACCCCCTATCTGGTCATTGGATATGGAATAGTGATGGATGGTTAGCCAAATTAGGAATGAAGGACTTTGCTGGATCTGCCGCGATTCATGCCGTCGGTGGCTTCGCTGCTTTTGCAATGGCAAAGCTATTGGGCCCGAGAAAAGGAAGATTTAATTCTGATGGAAGTTCCAATGTGTTTGCACCTAGTAATATTCCGTTAGCTTCTGCCGGTGCCTTTATCTTATGGTTCGGGTGGTTTGCGTTTAATGCGGGGAGTACATTGGATGCTTCCAGTTCCGCACTCGCTCCGATTGCCATCAACACCATGCTAGCGGGGGCAAGCGGGGGAGCGACGGCACTATTCATGACGATGAAAAAGTTTGGAAAAGCTGATCCGAGTATGACGATAAACGGGGTGTTGGCTGGACTGGTTGCCATCACAGCAGGCTGTGCCTTTGTTTCGGAGTGGAGCGCCGTTCTCATTGGCGCAATAAGTGGTACGCTCGTAATTTATACCACCCTTTTTGTCGATTATTTGAAAGTGGATGATCCGGTCGGTGCCGTTGCGGTTCATGGTTTCAGCGGGGTTTTCGGAACGATTGCGGTTGGATTGTTTGATACAACGCAAGGATTATTGACAACGGGACATGTCTCATTATTAGAAGTGCAGCTTTTAGGCGCTGTTGTCGTGATTGTTTGGGGGTTACTCGGCGGTACTTTTATCGCGAAGGTATGCGAAAAAACAGTCGGTTTCAGAGCAACAGAGCGGGAAGAAGAAGAAGGCTTGGATATGTCCTACCATGGCATTCCTGCTTACAATGAATTAGAGCGGTTTACGGATTTGCCGACTAGCCTGTTTAATTTTGAAGAAACCACAGGAATTACGGTTGCTTCTCCAGTTAGTCGTAAAGAAAACGTGGTTTGATGCAGGCATCATACTTCTTAAATTAAAATAAGCCGAAATAAACAAGTTCTCATTTAGAACCTGTCTATTTTCGGCTTTTTATTTTGGTTTTTTATCTAAATCAATGCATCCAAACGGTAGAAAAGAAAGGACGAAATGGACTAGTCAGATTTAATATTTTGCTAAGTTATTATGAAAATTGTAAATAATTAGTTAATGGTTGTAAAGAATGAGTGATTCGTCTTCTTTTTCTGGCGAATTTTTATATCATGGGATTGTACCAAATTTTGAAACAATCAAGGAGGAAGAAAAAAATGAAGGATTTAAAAAAATGGATGTTAGTGTTAATGGCGTCTTTCATGTTGTTAGGAGCTGCCTCAGGTTGTAGCAATACAAAAACAGATGCGGATACAGAGCAAAATCAAGATAGTGGCAATACAGATTCCCAAGACAGCGGATCTGATGATGGGACAGAAGAATCTGGGAAATAATATAAAAAATACTGGATTTGAAGGACTGATAACAAGGTGACCTAAACTTTTGGGCACCTTGTTTTTTTGTTTATTTTTCTGGGCACTCCGACATATGTGGACTGTGCTAAAACTACTAATTATGAAAAACAACACTAAAATTCCCCTGTTTTTCTTTATATTTCTTTAACTCTACTTAACCTCTAGTTTACAAAGCGGGAGTAAGATGAAGCGTGTAAGTAATACATATCAAAAGGGGATGTTTTTTATGAAACGGAAAAAGATACTGACTGTTTCGCTAGCTTCATTGATACTTGGTTCAACGTCGGCCTATGCTGGCTACACACAAATTGTCGGCCCTAAGGCAGATGGAACGGCGGTTACTTCTCATGGGTGGCCTGTTACTCCTTCTGGTCAACAAGTAACGCTTGGTGATTTCCCAATGGGTGGTGTGTTAAGCCCGGATCACCGTTATCTTATTGTTTCCAATGATGGACAAGGTGAACAGTCTCTTCAAGTGGTTGACGTTAACACCCAGAAGGTCATACAGACCATCCCATACAAATCTCCTGAATCGCTCTATTTTGGGGTCGCATTCAGCAACGATGGAAAAACCGTCTATGCTTCAGCGGGAGGCAATAACAAAATCCGTGTCTATGGATTTGAAAATGGAACGTTAACTGAAAAAGCTCCAATCATGCTTAAAGACAGCAGCAAAACAAACTTTTATCCTGCTGGAATTGCTGTTTCCAAGGATGGAAAGTCGCTCATAGTTGCGAATAATTTAAATCATTCCGTTTCAAAAATTGACCTTGCCACAAATCAAATCGTAAAAACAACCGCTGTTGGGAAACATCCTTATGCAGCTGTAGTGAGTAATGATGGGAAATCCCTTTATGTCAGTAACTGGGGTGAAAGCAGCATCAGTGTGGTGGATCCAGAAACGCTGACGATCAAAAACACCATTCCAGTCGGACTGCATCCGAATGCGTTGATTGAAGATGCAGCGAACGGCAAACTCTTTGTATCCAATTCCGACAGTGATTCCGTTTCGATCATCGACACGAAACAACAAAAAGAAATCAAAACCATTTCGCTAAGCCCTTATAAAAATGCGCCTGCGGGAAGTCAGCCCAATGCTTTAACGTTAAGCGAGGATGGCAAAACTTTATACGTTACCAACGGTGGAAATAACGACGTAGCGGTCATTGACCTGCAAAAAGGTGAAGTAAAGGGGTTTATTCCAACTGCTTGGTATCCAAGCGGTATATATTTACATGATGACAAATTAATGGTTCTCAATGCCAAGGGCCTTGGTGCTGGATCAAACCGGGAAGGACAGTATATCGGGAATATGATGAAAGGAACAATGTCCTTTATCGACGTTCCGAGCGAAAAACAGCTGAAGAAATATACGAAACAAGTGGAAAAGAATAATGAAGAATTGAAACCAACAGGTTCCAGTGCAAGCAAAAAGTTCCCAATCCCTCGCTTGGAAGGCCAAGAATCACCGATTAAGCATGTCATTTATGTGATCAAGGAAAATCGTACGTATGACCAGGTATTTGGGGATATGGAAAAAGGAAATGGCGACCCGAGCTTAACCATTTTTGGTAAAGATATTACACCAAATATTCATAAGCTGGCCGATCAATTCGTTTTATTAGACAACTTTTATGCAAATGCTGAAATCAGTGCTCAAGGGCATAACTGGTCTACTGCTGCACAGGCTAACGACTATGTAGAGAAAAACTGGCTTGCTAACTATTCGGGTCGTAACCGCGGCTATGACTTTGAAGGGGGCAATGAAGCAGCCTATCCGAAAGCAGGATTCTTATGGACGAATGCTGCTCGTTCGGGGGTATCCTTTAGAAGCTATGGTGAATTCGTTAATTATGACAGCAAGACAGGAAAATATGTGGCTGCAGAAGCTAGCCTAGGCAATAATTTTGACCCTGACTATCCTTCTTATAATCTTAAAATTTCGGACTTGACCCGCTATGATGCGTGGGAAGAAGAATTTAATCAATATGTAGATAATGGGAATCTTCCGCAGCTGCAAATCGTTCGATTGCCAAACGACCATACGCTCGGAACAAGACCCGGAGAACTAACACCGCAAGCCATGGTTGCACAAAACGACTATGCACTCGGTAAGCTAGTCGATAAGGTTAGTAACTCACCTTATTGGAAAGATACAGCCATATTTGTTACCGAAGATGATGCACAGAATGGTTGGGATTCCGTGGACGCCCACCGCACGACATCGCTTGTAATCAGTCCTTACACCCAAACAGGCAGAGTGGACAGCACCATGTACGATACAACATCGATGCTTCGCACCATGGAAATGATTTTAGGGATGAAACCAATGACACAGTTTGATGCATCAGCAGCGCCAATGGTTAATTCATTTACCCATAAACCAAACTTTTCACTATTTAAAGTGGAAGAGCCAACTTATCCACTTGACAGGAAAAATGGAGAAACAGCACCGATGGCTCAAGAGTCTAAAAAACTAGATTTCTCAGGCGTTGACCATGCTGATTCAGAAAAATTGAACAAAATTCTCTGGAAAGCTACAAAAGGAGATAAACCATATCCAGCCGAAAAAAAGAATAATTAAATAATCTAAAGAGGGTGACCCCAAAAGCGGGTGTCAGGCACCATTCGTAAATGCTGTAAATTCGTAAGAGTTCAATACAGTATTCTGTCAGTGATACCAGACATCCATGGGTCACCCTTTTATTGTTGCATATGGACTTATACTACTATTTTAAAAGGATGGTATTAAAAAATGATTCGATTTATTGAAGGATCGATGAAACGGTCCGTTTTGATCCTGACATGTGTTGTCCTGATTATCGCCTGGGGGGCCATTTCTGCAATTCAGATGCAGCGAGATTACTTACCACCGATTAACAACACTGCCTTGATGGTAACGATTCAGGCCGATAAATATCAATCGGATCAGGTCAAACAAATCCTTACCTCAAAAGTGGAGGAAGCGGTCGGATCTGTTGATAAGCTTGATTATCTTGAAACAAACTCTTTTGATGGCGGTTTAATGGCCAGCCTCTATTTTCCTGGCCACACCGATATGGAAAAGGCGGAAACTGAAGTAAGGGCGGCTGTGGATAAAATTAGCTTACCAGTCGGTGTAAAACCACCATTGATTACACGGGTCAGTACGAACTCTTTCCCTGTTATGCGAGTAAGCTTGACGAATAATGCCGGAAAAATCGATGAAAACCAATTACGTACATCTATTCAAGATAAAGTGGTGAATGAAATCAAGCGTGTTCCAGGAGTTAGAGAAGTCCGTGTAACCGGGGCAGGGAGTTCCGGTTACGTGTTGACATTGAAAGCAGACGCACTCCAAAAATATGGGATAACCCTAAAAGATGTCCAAAATGCTTTAGGCTCCCTTCATCCAGAATGGCCGCAGGGAACAATCAAAGAAAAGGGCGGACCTGATGGCCAAATATCGATGCCAATCCGTGTGACCGATTGGACAATTAATAGTGCAGACTTAAAAGGTGTAAAGATACCTGTTAGCGGAGGGAAAACAGTAAGTTTACAGGAAGTAGCAGACATTGAGAGTAGTATTGTTGATTTACAAACGATTTCAAGAACAGCAGGGCAGCCGAGTGTTCTGCTCGATGTCTTAAAGACACCTTCTTCAAACATTACAGATGTGACAGAACGGATCAACGAAAGGATCAAAGAAATTCCTGAAATCGAATCAGGAACAGTCCATCTTTCTATCTTATTGGATCAGGGAAAAGACATAAACGCTGCTTTAAAGGGTCTGATCAAAGAGGGGATATTGGGGATTTTGTTCTCCATTATCTGTGTATTTTTATTTTTCAAGAATGTCCGTTCGACATTAATTATTGTCTTATCCTTGCCTATCTGCCTTCTTGGTGCGACAGCGATCCTCAAAGCGATGGATGTTAGTTTGAATATCTTAACCATTTCTGGATTAATTGTCGCAATGGGCCGAGTGGTGGATGATTCAATTGTTGTCATCGATAATATGTACAGAAAACAAATGGAAAAATACAACAGACAGATCACTATTCAGCATTTGGCTAGCGGGGTAGTAGAAATGATCCCAGCTATTGTTGCCTCCACTGCCACCACCGTTGCTGTGTTTCTGCCTATAAGTATTATCGGCGGAATCATTAGTTCTGCATTTTCTGGATTTGCCTGGTCGGTGGTCATCGCCCTTGTGACATCTCTTGCTGTATCTATTATTGTCGTCCCAGCCTTAGCCCACTTATTATGGAAAAAATGGCCGATGAATAAGTCAGTGGAATTAGAGACAAGAGCGCAAAACCTTCTTCATTGGGCGTTTTTGAAGAAAAAAATAGTAGTAGGAATTACCCTGGTGCTTTTTGCGATTACTATTGCAGAAGCCTTCGTTCTGCCAGTTAACTTTTTTCCAAGAGGAAATTCAAAGGATGTGGCCATCCAGGTCGAGCTTCCTGAAGGAGTACAGCTTTCTGATGTGGATTCGGAAGTGAAAAATATCGAAACCATCTTAAAAAATGATCCTGAGGTAGAAACATATACTTCCACTCTTGGTTCGACATTTACACCGATGTTTGATGATGTCTTTGATGAAGGCGGCGGTTGGATACAAAAGCAAAATGTCGCCAATATTTCAGTAGGGGTCAAAGATCAAACTAATATCGATTTATTCGTAAAAAAAGTGCGCCAGCAGTTTGGCACATTATCAACATCTTCCGTCTATACTGTATCTAATCAGAATATTTCTGGAGATGATTCCCGCTTAAAGGTCATTTTAACGGGGGCTGACCAGCAAAATCTGGCCAAAGCTGCCATTATGGTCAGAAGTAAGCTGCAGATGATTCCTGGTTTAAGTATGGAGGGAGCGGCAAATGATGCAGATGCATCCATGAAACATTATCTTTCACTACATCAGGAAGAAATTCAACGCTTGGGTATAAATGTCGATGAAGTTCTTAATCGGATCGATCACTATTTACCAAAGGAACTAAGGATGGATGTTTCTTCTAGCGACCGGAATATCCCAATTGCCCTTCGGTTAGACAATGAGAAAAGTCTATTGGCAGCGGGTGACCCAGATCCTGAAAAAACGATTCTATCTAAAATTGGCAATGAAATGTTTACCGCCAAGGACGGTTCGAGGGTGTCGCTGGCGGAAATTACGACATTGGAGACCAGTAATCAATCGGTGATCAGTGAGCGGGAAGGTCGTCCATTTGCTGCTGTGACAGGAAATATTATTACTCGAGATATCGGGAAGGTAACAAAACAAGTAAATGAAACCATGAAAGGTTTGGACCTGCCTGAAGGCATTGATTATTCGCTTGGAGGGATCTCTCAGCAAGTGAAACAAATGGTAATTGAGATGAGTCTTGCTCTGGCACTGTCTCTTTTGCTAGTCTTGATGATTGTGAGCAGTGTTTTTCGCGGCTGGTATGCACCCGTTTCAGTCATTATCTGCATTCCGCTGGCGTTAATAGGATCAGTATGGAGCATGGCTTTCTTCGGAATGGAGTGGAATCTCGCTGCATTAATTGGAATATTGATGCTCACTGGTATTGTCGTCACCAATGGAATTGTACTTGTCGATAAAATTGAACGGAACCTTTCCGAAGGGCTGGAACCAAAACAAGCAATTCTACTAGGAACGTCTACACGGGTTCGGCCAGTGTTAATGACTGCGGGAACAACCGTCTTAACCTTACTGCCCTTAGCTTTCTCAAGTTCCGGGAACACGATTATTTCACAAACGCTTGGGGTTGTCGTCGTGGGCGGAATGATTAGCTCCACACTGATCAGCCTTGTGGTTATCCCGATTCTGTACCAATGGCTCAGTGGAAAGGTTAGAAAAATGCAGGCAAAACAACAACAGTTGTCAGCATAATAACTATAAAGCAAATATCACCTGCCTAAGAAGGTTGGTGATATTTCTATTTTTAAAGAAAGCTAGATTTTAAGAAGAAACCGACAAAAGTTTACAAACAACATCAAATCTTTACAAAACTATACAAAGCATTAATACTCAGTTAACAAAAAAGGATTAATCTAATACCTGTAAACAACCAATAATAATTCTTAGGGGGATTCAAACAAATGAAAAGATTGAAAAACTTAAGCCTACTTACATTGCTCGCTGCGTTAATGGTATTCATGGCTGCTTGTGGAGGCGCAGCTTCTACAGAGAAGACAGAAGGAACTGCGAAGAAAGAAACGCCAAAAACTGAGGAAACGAAAGAACTTTCTGGCTCATTAATTATTTCTGGCTCTTCTGCGATGCAGCCTCTTGTGGCAGCTGCAGCTGAAGAATTCATGGCTACTAATCCTAAAGTTGATATACAAGTAAATGCGGGTGGATCTGGTACAGGCTTATCACAAGTTGCTGAAGGATCTGTTCAAATTGGTAACTCTGATGTTTTTGCTGAAGAAAAAGAAGGAATTCCAGCTGATCAGATTGTTGACCATAAAGTAGCTGTAGTAGGGATGACTGCTGCCGTTAACCCTAAAGTAGGGATTAAAGATATTAAAAAAGCGGATTTAATTAAAGTTTTCACTGGAAAAATCACAAACTGGAAAGAACTTGGTGGAGCAGATCAAAAAATCGTTCTTGTAAACCGTCCTGATTCTTCTGGAACTAGAGCAATTTTTAATAAATTTGCCCTTGATGGAGCAACCCCAGCTGAAGGAATCACGGAAGATTCTTCAAACACAGTTAAAAAGATTATTAATGAAACTGATGGTGCAATTGGTTACCTTGCTTTCTCGTATTTCACTGATGAAACAGTAACACCTCTTGCCATTGACGGTGTTGAACCAACTGCAGAAAATGTACAATCAGGTAAATTCCCAGTTTGGGCTTACCAACACTCTTATACTAAGGGTGAGGCAACAGATCTTGCAAAAGCATTCCTTGATTATATGATGTCAGATGATATCCAAAATACTTTATTACAAGAGCAAGGATACCTTCCTGTAACAAAAATGCAAGTTGAACGTGATGCACAAGGCACTCAAAAAAATCTTTAAGACCAGTTTATAATGTAAAAGATTGATATAAAAGTAGATAGGATTTTACCATTCCTTTCTACTTTTTTTTTTCTAGGAACCTTAAAATTCAACTCAGTAATTAATATTACATGTGTTTAGTAGATGATAGAAAAACTTATATCTAGGAGGATATCACATTGAATAAGAATAGCATGGTAAAAAAGGGTGCCGCTGTCGCTCTAACACTTGCGTTAACCATTCCTGCCGTCACACCAGCGTTTGCTGCAGGTAATAGTCAAGTCAAGATTGACTCTGTTAAATTTAATGGAATGCCTGCCCCAACTACTATCGATAAAATGGTAGAAACGTATACAAGCGCTACTGTTGATGTTAAATACAGCAATGGAAAAGTTAAAACGTTCCCGCTATCATACAAACGACTTTTTAAATCAGAAGATAAAATCGCTATGAACAACGGTGAATTAATTCCAGCAGGAACTCCGATTGATTATTACGGAGATCCGATCATGGATACTAGTGTTCCTGGGAAATCCACACCATTTGTTTCAGATGCACCGGATTCAAACAGCTTACTAAATCCAATTAACGGAAAGATTTATATGGTTACACATTATGAATATCAGACATTAGATGCGGCTGGTAATTCTGCTTATGGAATTGTTCCTGCTTCCATGTCCTTAACGACTTTAGACCAAGATAAGAAGACTGGTGAATTGAAAGCTGAAGCGGTTAAGAAAATTGATTTTTCAGATGTGAATGGACTTTGGATTCCTTGTAATGGTTCCCTCTCCCCATGGAATACTCATTTAGGGTCGGAAGAGTATGAGCCGGACGCACGCAACTATGAATTTGATGCCAAGTCATCGGCAAGAACTTCCGTTGAAAGCTTTTCACAGCTTTACTTTGGTGATAAATTAAAAGCAAATCCATATTTCTATGGCTACGTTCCAGAAATCCAAGTGAAGAAAAACGGTAAAGTAAAAGTAGAAAAACACTACAGTCTGGGCCGCTTCTCTCATGAATTAATGAAAATGATGCCTGACAATCGTACAGCCTACTTTGGTGATGACGGCGGAAATACAGGTATGTTCATGTATGTAGCCGATAAAGCGAAAGATTTATCAGCTGGTACATTATACGCTGCTAAATTCGTCCAAACTGGGACTGAAAATGGCGGTTCAGGAAATTTAGAATGGGTTAAGCTAGGACATGCCAATGATAAGGAAATTCAAGCGATCATAGAGAAAGATATTAAATTCAGTGACATCTTTGAAACGTCTGATACAGCGCAACCAGGTTTTAAAGCGATTAAACAATATTCCTACGGAAAAACAGAATATGTAAAACTTAAGCCTGGTATGGAAAAAGCGGCAGCTTTTCTTGAATCACGCCGGTATGCAGCGTACCTTGGTGCTACTACCGAATTCAACAAAATGGAAGGTGTAACATATAACGCCAAAGATAACAAGGTGTATATCGCTATTTCCGACCAAAGCGGCAGCATGGAAAAAGACACCACAGGAACTGCACCTTCAGATGATATTCAATTGCCAAAAATTAAGTCCGGTGTAACTTATCAATTAGACTTAAAGAGCGCTCAAAAAGATAACAGCGGTCGCGGCATTCTGAGTAAATATGTAGCTACAACGATGTCAGGTTTACTTGCAGGTGAAGACCTTGCAACGGCTGATGCTTACGGTAATACAGCGAATGTAGATAAAGTAGCTAGTCCTGACAACTTAAGCTACTCTGAAGAAATGAAAACCTTATTTATTGGCGAAGATAGCAGTAAGCATACGAATAACTATGTATGGGCTTATAATGTCGATACGAAAGAGTTAACACGTATTTTATCGAACCCAGCAGGAGCGGAATCTACTGGATTGTTCGCGGCTGATGATCGTAATGGTTTCTCTTATATTATGAGTAACTTCCAACATCCTGGTGATGAATTAGACGCTAAAGCTATTACTGCCGTTAATAAAGAAGAGTTAAAGAACGCAATGGAAAAAGAAATTGGAATTAATAAAACAGGCGGTGTTGGTTATATCTCTGGACTTCCGTCATTTACAAATATGCCAGATTTCACAGCTCCTGCGGCTGCAACCATTAACCAAGTAACGGATCAATCCACATCTGTAACTGGGAAAGCCGAAGCGAACGCAACGGTTAAGCTTTATATCAATGGAAAATATCAAAAGAGTACCACTGTTGATAAAAATGGTCAGTATAAATTTAGCATTGCTAAACAACGTGCAGCAACAGAAATAAAGATTACAGTAACTGATGAAGCTGGGAATGTAAGCACTGCAAAGAGTATTAAAGTTGTCGATAAGACAGCCCCGGCTAAACCTTCTGTAAATAAAGTAACCTATAAATCTACTATTGTTACAGGAAAAGCTGAAATTGGCTCGACTGTCTATGTTTATAATGGAAAAAAATATGTAGGTAAAACAACGACAGATGCAAAAGGAAATTACAAAGTAAATATTAAAACGCAGAAAAAACGCACAACCTTAACGATTTATGTTCATGATAAGGCTGGTAATAAAAGCAGTTCAGTTACCATTAAAGTGAATTAAGAACAAACAAGCTGGGTGTCAGGCACCATGTGAAATTTTCACATGGTGCCTGACACCTTTTCTTTTTTTGTTAAGGATAAGTTAAGGAACTGACAAGATAATAGGCTCATCAAATAAATAACTTCCTTGCTGGCTGAGGGCGCAATTGCAGTGGGGGAGCGAAGGAGTAGGAATAGATGAAGAAGTTGATTTGGATTCTTGTTAGTGTTGTAGTTATTGGGTTTGTCGGGTTTCAATATTATAAATCAAAAACGGTGAGCTCGGAGGCAACAGCTCAAACTCGAACGGCTGTTGTTCAACAAGGGAAACTAGAAGTGAAGATTAGTGGTTCAGGTACGGTTGAACCAGTAACAAGTGAAGATATTAAAGCAACAGATGATAATAATGAAATCGATGAAGTCTTGGTTTCAGCAGGTGACAAAGTAAGTGAGGGGGATGAATTAATTACCTTCACGGATGATAGTGATCCGATTACAGCTCCTGCTGACGGGACGATTACCACGGTTTCTGTTTTAGAAGGAGAACGGGTAACGAATGGTCAGGTGGTCGCCCATCTAACCGATTACAAGGATCTACAAACGGTTGTTGCAGTGGATGAGTTAGACATTACAAAAATTAAAAAGAAGCAGACAGTCAGCTTAACTGTAAGTGCGTATCCTGACACTACTTATACAGGAAAGGTAACGGCGATTGCTGCTGAGGGAACATCTGCGAACGGAACATCGACTTTTGATGTCACCATTCACATTGATAAACCTAAAAATTTAAAAGTCGGGATGAGTACGGAAGCTAGTATTTTAACTCAAAGTAAGGAAAATGCTCTTTATGTTCCTGTCGATGGAGTTTATACAAATAATAACGAGAAATATGTGATTGTGACTGCGGCTTCGACGGATTCAAGTTCCGATGCATCAGCGGGCACAAGCCAGCAAAAAACGGTAAAGACAGGAATTTCTACGGATGAATATGTAGAACTAACAGAAGGAGTAACCGCAGGTGAAACGATTCAATTACCGGAACTTGCCACAAGCAGCTCAACTAACAGTCAAGGTGGTATGATGAGAGGCAATATGGGCGGCATGGGCGCGATGACTGGCGGCGGTATGCCTCCTAGTGGAAATGGACAAGGAGCGCAAAGCGGAAAGGGTGGTAATTAATGAGTACACCGATAATTCAAATTAAAAATATGATGAAAACCTATCGGCTTGGCGGTGAAATGGTCCATGCCCTCAATGATGTATCATTAGAAATCCAAAAGGGTGAATTTCTAGCCATCATTGGTCCGTCTGGGTCAGGGAAATCGACCCTAATGAACATGCTGGGCTGCCTTGATCGGCCGAATAAAGGGACTTATCACCTTGATGGCAGAGATATTGGGAAAATGGATGACAATAGTTTAGCAACGATTCGGAATCGGAAGATCGGGTTTATTTTTCAAAACTTTAACTTATTAGGTAAGCTCTCCGCACTTGAAAATGTGGAATTGCCCTTGTTATATGCCGGTGTACCTACACGTGAAAGGCGTGAGCGGGCATTAGACGGATTGGATAAGGTTGGCTTGAAGGATCGCGCCGGCCACCTGCCAACCCAGCTTTCCGGAGGGCAGCAACAACGGGTGGCGATTGCGAGAGCTTTGGTTGGCCAGCCATCGATTCTCCTCGCCGATGAACCAACCGGTGCCCTTGATAGTAAAACTAGCAAAGAGATCCTTCTTTTAATGAAGGAACTGAATGAATTAGGGCATACGATTATTTTAATCACACATGATCTGGAAATCGCAAAACAAGCAAAAAGAATGGTTAGTATTCAAGACGGCCAGCTCTTTGAGAATGGAGGTGTCCTGCTTGGGAATGTTGCAATCCATTAAAATGGCGCTACGGAGTATCCGAAGCAATAAACTCCGGGCAGTCTTGACGATGCTCGGCATCATTATTGGAGTTTCGTCAGTTATCGTCCTAGTTTCGATTGCCCAGGGGTCAGCGAAAAACGTCACCAGTCAAATCAATCAATTGGGAACCAACCTTTTGACGGTAAATACCTATAGTACCGATATTGAACTAACGGAGGATAAAATTAGTGAGTTAAGTGAGATCGATGGCGTGAAAGCTGTTGCACCGGTTGTTTCTGGCCGGGTCTATGTGAAAAAAGAGCGGACCTCCTCCCAGATTACCTTAACAGGAACAAATGCGGCCTATTCATCTGTTCGTGATGCAAAGGTCACTCAAGGGCGCTTTATTACCGATTTAGATGTCGAGTACCGCCAAAAGATTGCCGTCCTCGGTTCGGAAACAGCTAGCACCTTTTTCGGCACAGAGAATCCGATCGGTCAATACATTCAGGTGTCAGGCACCTCGTTTAAAGTAGTAGGAGTACTGGCTTCGAAAGGAAGCTCACTCGGACAGAGCGGGGATAATGTGGTTATTGTCCCGTTGAGCACGGGTCAGCGTTTAGTTGGCAGCACGACCATTAGTACCGTTTATTTGCAGGGCAAAAGCGAGGATCAGATGGATTTCGTGATGAATGAGGTTAAAATGGCACTCGCCAGTATGTATCCGGGAAAAAGTGATTATTATGGTGTAACAAACCAGCAGGATGTGATGGACACGATGAGTTCGGTTTCTGATACCATGACTATGATGCTAGGAGGAATCGCTAGTATTTCCTTACTTGTCGGCGGTATTGGCATCATGAATATCATGCTAGTATCGGTTTCAGAACGGACGAAGGAAATTGGGATTAGAAAAGCTATTGGAGCCAAACGTCGAGATGTGCTCTTACAATTTTTAATTGAGGCCGTGGTGCTAAGTTCGATGGGGGGCTTGATTGGAATTCTGTTTGGATTAGGGTTAGGAAAAATGGTATCTTCTTTGATGAGTTTAAGCATTGCCTACTCACCAACCGTGATTCTATCATCGTTCCTATTCTCGCTCGCCGTGGGTGTGGTCTTCGGAGTATTCCCAGCCAATAAAGCATCTAAATTGAATCCGATTCAGGCACTTCGCTATCAGTAGGATTTCAGAAAGAAAAGAGCACGCTTTACACGAAATAGTCAAAACAAATCTAAGAAATGAGGAGAATGTATATGAAAAAAACGAGAAAAGCACACTTATGGATTGGTCTAATCTGTTCCATCTTTATCTTAATCGAGTCGGTAACGGGATTGTTGATGAATGAACCTTGGTTAATTGGCCAGACACAAATGGAAGGAAATAAAGGTAATTTCCAGCCAGGACAGTTTAATCGTGGAGCTATGCAACAAGGAACAACAACCAATTCAGGACAAACTCAAGCCCAAACTGGAACAAACGCAAACGGCCAAACAGGTCAAACTGCAGCACAAAATCAATTCCCAGGCCGACCTGGAGCCGGCGGTGAAGGCGGAACTACTTCAATCACAGGGATCATCAGGGGTCTCCACGAAGGAAAAATCGGTACAACAAATGTAAAATGGCTGGTCGACTTAGTGGCGATCGCGTTAATCTTCTTAACCGGTTCAGGCATTTACCTATCCATGAAAGTCCTCAAAGCTGATAAAAAGAGAAGAAAACGTAATACTGACGGGCAAGTAGCGTAATTCAGGAATACAGTTAAGGTTGGGTGTCAGGCACCAT
>NZ_JBALSN010000014.1:0-2031 GCF_036966985.1 Neobacillus drentensis
AGTCTGAGCGGGTCATGATCGCCAAAAACACATATCAAGAAACCTTCCGTGATGCCACCGCATTTTTGGGGATGTATCCGCAGCGGGGTGATGATACGGGCCCTGACCATTTAAACGATCTTACGTGGACCGCGGACCGCAACGAATTTATTGGACGAAATGGAAGTATGGAACATCCAGCGGGAATGGATCGTGTTGGTTTGTCATGTCGGACAGGCACGCATTACGAATCTTGTGGTGCGATTCAGACTAAGCTCACGTTAAACCCGGAGGAAGAACAGGTTGTCTATATTTTATTAGGATGCGAGGATTCTAAAGAGAGTGTCTTACAGTTAACTGAGAAATACAGCCAACCTTCCGCTTGTGATCAAGCGATGGAGGAGATTACTGCTTTTTGGGACCATCATTTAGGCCAAATTCAAGTGTCAACCCCGTCAAAGGAAACCGATTTTATGTTGAACGGGTGGTTATTATATCAGTCCCTTGCCTGTCGAATATGGGCCAGAACGGCCTTTTATCAAGCGGGAGGAGCATTTGGCTTTCGCGATCAATTGCAGGATTCGCTAGCACTCCTTCATACGATGCCAGAAAAAACAAGAGCACAAATTGTGCTCCACGCCTCCCATCAATATTTAGAGGGGGATGTGCAGCACTGGTGGCATGAAGAAACTGAACGTGGGATCCGGACGACGTTTTCTGATGATTTATTATGGATGCCGTATGTGGTTTCACGTTACATCGAGCATACTGGTGATCGAACGGTTTTGGACGAAGTCGCACCGTTCCTAATGAGTGAACAGCTTGCTGAGGGTGAACACGAACGCTATGAACCGACCGTACGTTCTTCTGAAACTGGCACGGTTTATGAGCATTGCCTGCGAGCGATCGATCGGGCATTGAGCCGGATTGGCGAGCATGGTTTGCCATTAATCGGAGTAGGAGATTGGAATGATGGCATGAATCAGGTTGGTGTGAAGGGACGCGGCGAAAGCGTGTGGCTTGGCTGGTTTATTTGTGACGTGTTGAACCGATTTACCGAGCTTTGCGGATTGCGTGGGGATTCTGAACGGGTGGAATCATTTCAGACAATGCGAAAACAGTTAACAGACTCTCTCAACAAAGAGGGCTGGGATGGTCAGTGGTACCGACGGGCCTTTACTGATGCAGGACAATGGCTCGGCTCCATTCAAAATGAGGAGTGCCGGATCGACGCTATTGCTCAATCATGGTCCGTAATCTCAGGAGCAGCACCAATGGATCGTGCTGTTCAGGCAATGAACTCGTTCGACAGGGAACTCGTCGAGCAGGACCTTGCGGTTGTTCGGCTGTTGACTCCAGCTTTCGATCAGACTGAACCAAGCCCTGGATATATACAAGGTTATCCACCGGGAATCAGGGAGAATGGTGCCCAATATACACATGGAGTTATTTGGGGAATCATCGCTTGGTGTCAGCTTGGTAACGGTGATAAGGCAATGGAGATGTTTACGATGCTTAATCCGATGACGCATACTCGTACCGACCAAGAAGTAAGAAGATATACAGGTGGGTGAGCCATACTCGATTGCCGCCGATGTGTATACGGCAGAACCGAATCAGGGACATTCAGGATGGACATGGTATACGGGTGCATCAGGGTGGTTTTATCAGGCCGGTATCGAGTGGATCCTAGGGATTCGGCGACGAGAAACTCGTCTTTATATTGATCCGCGTATTCCTAGTGAATGGCCGGGATACTCGGCTACGTACCGATTTGGGAAGACTCCTTACCACATTAACGTAAGGAATGGGTCTGGTGGCAGTGGAAGCGAGTTGACCGTTGACGGTGTGCAAATTCCGATTCTTGAAAAGGAAAAAGCAGCAGGACCATTTGTGGAATTACGAGATGACGGACTCGACCATCATGTGGAATTGAGAATTTAGGAAAAATAAAAACATTGGTAAGCTCCCTTTATTCAATAAAAATGCTCCGGGATTAATTGAACGGACCTAATAGTGGAGTGGAAGGATTCAATGACGGCATTATCCAAG
>NZ_JBALSN010000015.1:0-18163 GCF_036966985.1 Neobacillus drentensis
ATTATATGGACTTAATCGATAAGAGGGTATTTTTGCGAGCAAATTTCATTTTTGGAGAGGATTTTTGCAGTTTTAAACGAATTTGGGGTGAATTGCATTGCTCAGAATGGGACCCATTTGTTCTTAAAAGCTCTAAAAAGACGCTCCCATTTGGAATCGCCTTTTTAGAGATACGTTATTAAGATAGGACCTCGTTTAACCATTTGTGAAGTGTGAGTGCGATTTCTTTGCGTTTATCGGTATAGTTATGGTCTGTTTCAAAAACTTCACATTGAAGATGTTTCGCGCCATCTTTTTCAAGGATATTCACGAGTGGGTCATGAAAATATAATTTTGGTAGTTCCTCATCAAAAACAGCCGCAGTTAAGAGAAGCTTTCGCTCCTTTAGTAGAGGGGAGAGTAAAAAGGTATTCCAATCATGTTGATGGAAACGGACTTCTTCCATAATCGACTCTACAGAAGCACCATTCAGGAAAAAGATACCCTGCTGTAAAACTTCCCTTATTTGAGCCTCAAAGGAGGGGTCTTGCTCGAGCATTTGTACAAATAAACCAAAGTTGGCTCCTGAAAGGGAAGCAACAGCTTTAATCGATGGCTCTAAAGAGGCTGCCTTCAGTGCTAAAAAGCCGCCAAAACTGTGTCCCACTAGCGCAATTCGCTCGACATCAATTCTATTTTCCTTGGCAATGTCCTTTTGTTTGATGTACTGAAGCGCTGCACGAACATCTTCTAACGAATGGGGAAATGAAAAGCTGCCTTGACTTCCCCACGCGCCGCGATAATTAATAACCAGGACATTCCAGCCTTGCCGTTGAAGCTCGGAAGCCGTATCAAGATTCATCATAACCCCAGGAAAACCATGCAACAGTACAACCGTGGCATGTGGGCCTTCCCCTTCCGTCATATACATTCTTCCAATAATGAGATCTTCTCCACTTGGAATTCTCAACAGATTTAACATGCTTGGATTTTCTTTTCTTATCAATTCCATCCCTCAGTCTATAGGAAATTTTAGAAACTATTTATATTTTAAACTATCATGAACAATATCGCGAACGAATCTCAACATTCACTTGGGGCACTATAAAAATCGTAAATAATAGGTTAAAGATAGCTATCGATTAAATCCAATAATTCTTTAGGTGAATTGATTATTTTGTCAGGAGAAATAGTAGAGTTAGAAAAACATACAATTGATATGGCGGATTATCATTTAGCAAGAAGTCTTTCTATATAAGATGAAGGGATTGTAGTTAGGTGGACGAAAAACACTACAAGATCATAGCAGAACAAGGATTACATGCTCGACCAGCAAGCATTTTAGTTCATGAAGCGAGTAAATTTGATTCTGCTATTAATCTCGAATATAAAGGTAAATCAATAAATCTAAAATCGATTATGGGTGTTATGTCTCTAGGAATTGGCTTGGGTGCTGAAATAAAAATAAGTGCGAATGGTCATGATGAAAATGAGGCATTGCAAGCATTGGAGGAACTATTGCTTACAGAAGAGCTGGCGATGGAACATATAGTGCACCTTACTATTAAATAGGTTGACTCAGTAAGAAACGCAGGGATACTCTGTAATATAAAAGACAAGTGATTGTATATTATTATTGTGATTACAATGGATTGTCTTTAATGTCATACATTATATAAAAATGAAGTACATCACTTATATAAAGTGGTGTACTTTTTTAGTTTACTAGACCTCTAAATGACCTCATTTACCACCACAACAATCCAGTTGTGGTATTAATGGGAATGAATATTCTCAAAACATACATTCTGTTGGAGGTGTAAATTTGAAAGAATACACAGTAAAAGAGGTCTCTGAACTCCTAGGAAAACACGAAGAAACAATAAGGAACAAGCTCGTAGTATGAATCAATTAGTTGTAGGTGCTTTAAGAAGCTTTATCAAAGAATACAATAAGTACGGTTACCGAGTTTTTGCCAATTTAGTGGCTCCTAAAGATCAAGTAATTCTCTTTAAAAGCAACTAATATATAATTCCTTCTTCAACTAACGGAGCAGATAGTTTAAGTACAATCCTTCACAATGTCAGCTACGCTGGTATTGGGTCTTTATGGAAAAATTACCTACCATCTGGGAATACAGATATGATACAATCTGATATGTAATTGACAGACTATTAAGATATTTTTCTATAGTCATGGGAGATTGCTAGAGGGGGCAGCTGATGAGAAAGGGAATGAGGAAGATGCGTTTGGTCAGGGTCATGAAGGTGTTGTTCATTCTTCAGTTTGTGCTGATGTACCTATTGGGGGGGACATCCTTGCCGAAGGTGCTTGCTGAGGGGGATCAGTTCTTGATGTGGAGTGAAGACGGAAAAACGTTTGCGTCGTTCGGTCCGAATCAGGAAATACGGATTCATACCGGGCAAATTCGGTTTTTGAAGGGCTGCGGGCAAGGCGGAGCTGATGACTTCGTTGAGCCGTATGCCGATATTTATGTGGTGCCGAGTGGAAAAGGCGCTCCAGGTGAAAAGCTGACGGATGTGTCGGGTTCGCCCAACACGGTACAAGGGGTGCATGGCGGTCTTTTCATATCGGAGGTGATCGGGTACACAGCTCCGGGCGGCAAGATCGGGCCAGGAAAATATACAGTCGTATACGATGAATGCCAAGACGGGACAGTATCGCCGGAGGATAAGGTGTTCCCGGATGCCTTTGAGGTGGTGTTCCCGGCGGATATTCCGAACATCATGGCGGATCCGGCCATCGCGAAAGCGAAGCAAAAGGCAGCCGATGCGGAGGCGGAGTGGCAGGACTTACATGATACATACCGAGATTTTTTCGCGCTTCAATCGAAGCTTGGGACGCTCGGTAAGGTGTGGCAGTGCGGCGGCTTGAAGGAAACGGCCATTTCCGTCAGCACAAGCTTCAGTTTGACGTTGGTTTGTCCCAAAATAGGCGGGAAGCCGCTTCCGGGTGTGGTCACCTCTTGGGATGTACAGAACGGAGCGCTAATTGACGGATTCTTTACAGGGCTGACAAAGGGAGTGGAATGGGCGACCGGCGTGAATCCAAAGCAGCTCGTGCTGAAGCAGATCTTGGCGACAGCTTCCCACTATAAAGGGATTGCGGCCGATCCGCCGAATCCGAATTTCCAGAAGCTCACGCCGCTGGATACGCGTGATGTGATAACGACAGAAAGCAACGATCCGGAAACTATCGCCGCTGTCGGCATCGGCAATGAGCTCGGGAATGAGGGGCCGCTCTTGCGGGCGTTCTTGACATCGATTGAAAAGTATCAAGGAAGTGCGATCGCGAAGGACGGCGATTGGGCGTTGATCCATGCGCGGGCTGTGAAGCAGTATGCGGCTCAGCTGAAGGAACAGATCAGGCGCACCAACACGTCTATTGCGATTGCGAAGCAGGTGGTAGAGGCCGATCCGCGTCCGCTCGATCAAACGGTGGCGGACCTGCAGGCATTCCGCAATGAAGCCGCGTCTCAAGGGCTTTCGCCGGAACTTGTGCGCAATCTGAAGAACTTAGGCTATACAGATGTCCAAATCGATGACATGAAGAAGGAGTTCCTTGAGCAAAGCGGTTCATTAAGCAAGGCAGCCATGCTGAATCAGCTTGATGCGTTGCACAGCACGAATGACGCGTTGATCGCAGCCTTCGGGGAACTGGAGGTGAACATGGAGGAAGATTGGATCAGCTATTTGACCGCGATGCCGAATGTGCATGATAAAGCCCCGATTGTTAATGCGGGCGGCCCGTATGCGGGGCAAGAGGGAAGTGTGATTTCGTTTGACGGCTCGGCATCGGCAAGCCCGAGCGGCATTGTCAGCTATGAATGGGATTTGGACGGCGACGGCGCGTTCGATGACGCGACTGGACCGAAGCCAACCTATAAATACGATTTGAATGCCAATAAGCTGGCAGGCTTGAAGGTCACAAATGCGGACGGATGGTCCAACATCGGTTACGCGACTGTGTTCATCGAGAACAGCGACAAAGGTCCGATGATTACCAATATGGTGCCGGATAGGGCGGAAACAGAAGTGATTACGGGCGAAACGAAGAACTTCGCGATTGAAGCGGGGGATCCGGAAGGCGATGCCGTCCAAGTCGATTGGTATGTGGACCGAGTGCATGCGGGCTCCGGAAGTGCTTATGCGTATACGCCTTCCGATGATAAGGTCGGAAAGCATATTGTGGAAGCGATCGTGACGGATTCCGCCAAGGAAAGCTACGAAGCAGTAAGCTGGCCGGTATCTGTCCTCATGCCGGATGATGACGGCGACGGATGGAGAAATAATGCTGATTGCCGTCCTAAGGATCCTGGCGTGAACCCGGGTGCGGCGGAAAAACGCGGAAACGGCAAGGATGATGACTGCAATCCGAACACATCTGATGATGATTTCGCGCCGAATGTCTTCTTCAATGCCGGCGGTTTAGGGAAGGTTGTTTCCTTCAATTTGCAGGGAGCGAAAATCGAGGCAGCATCAAGTTCATATGACGGACGTCACATACCGGAGCAGTTATTGGCCTTGGGAAATGAGTCCGGGTTTCCGTGGGCGACGAGCCGGAAGGATAACCAATGGGTCAAAATCAGCTTGGAGGGCAGCGGCACATATTTGATTGATCGTGTGCAGGTTCAGCCGCGCCCTATGTATGACAATCAACGGGTCAAGGATTTTGAGGTAGCGGTTTCCTCGACGACATTGGATGATGCCGCGTTCACAACAGTGCTGAAGGCAACGGCCGCCAATAACGGCAATGTGCAGGAGTTCAAGCTGCCGAAGCCGGTTTTGGCGAAGTATGTGATGTACCGGCCGCTGAACGCACAGGGCGGGGGAGATGTTATCTCCACGCAGCAGTTCCGGGTGAAAACGCCGCAAATCAGCGTGTCTACGGTGACTTTTGAAAACCTGTCAACCGAGCCGGAAGATGATATTGTGTTATGGGAATGGAACTTCGGTGACAATAGCCCTGTCAGCACGGAGAAGAACCCGACCCATACGTTCCCGGATTCAGGCACCTATACGGTCATGCTGAAGGCGACTGATGCGGCCGGGAACACCGACACATATACGATGCAGCAAACCATCCAAGCGGTGGACTTTGAATATGCGCCGAAGAATCCGAAAGAGGGCGAAACGGTGACGTTCTATAACACTTCCATCGGGGCGGATAACGGACAGCTGAAATCCCGCACATGGAATTTCGGCGACGGTTCTTCCGCGGCTGTGCCGAACGATCAGCCGCTTACGCATAGTTTCAAGGATAATGAAGCATACACGGTTATGCTTGAAACCGTGGATCAGAACGGGAAGAAATATCAAGGAAAGAAAACGATCGCACCGACGAACGTCGCGCCGACCGTGGATGCGGGTTTAGATAAGGTGGCTCGCTCCGGTCAAAAGGTGGATTTCTTGCCTTCTATCACTGACCCAGGCGGGCGCAGACGGTAAAACATGCCGCTGGGATTTCGGCGACGGAACGACTTCGGACGTTTGCAACGCGAGCCATACGTATCCGGCTTTATCCATGGATGCGCCTGATAAGAAATATACTGCTGTTCTGACAGTGATGGATGATGACGGCGGTACAGGTACGGACAGCCGCGACATTATCATCCGGGCTGACCGCGAACAGAAAATTGTCGCCTACTACACATTCGACGGCGACTTCAAGGACTATTCCGGCTATAACAACAACGGCACTCCGACGGGCACGATGTCGTTCGCGGACGGCCTAAGAGGGAAGGCGGCTAAGTTCGACGGGAAAAGCGGCATCAATGTGAAGGATGCGGATTCCTTGGATTTCTCCACCTCCCTGTCGTGGTCCATGTGGCTGTACAAAGAAGATGCGGGGGCTGGCGGCTGGGCGCCGGTGCTTTCCAAGGGCGAAACGTCCAATTATGAGGGGTATGCGCTGGTGCATGATTCTTATGGCATTTCGCCGGCAGTCCGCTTCACAGATGGATTCGACGCGACGGACCATAATCTGGCCTCAACAGCATTAACGAAGATGAAGGAATGGTATTTGCTCACAGTGACTTGGGACGGCACGACGATTAAGTATTATGTGAACGACAAGTTGATGGAGACTAAACAATGGACCGGCGTGTTCCAGAATTCGAACAGCCAGCTGCTGATCGGCTATGACCCGCCAGGGAAAACGGAGTATTTCCGCGGAATGATGGACAATTTCAGACTCTACAACTATCCGCTCAGCCAACAGGAAATTTCTGATTTATACCAAAATGACCAGCAGCCGGCCGATCAGGAGCCACCTGTCACAACAGCGCAAGTGACACCGTCTGCACCGAATGGAAATAACGGCTGGTATACGACAGATGCGAGTATCACCCTGACAGCTGCAGACCTGGGTTCGGGAGTGGAGAAGACAGAATATCGTATGNNCGTATGAATCAAGGAGCATGGCAGGTGTATAACGGACCGATTGCGATTAATGATAACGGCTTTTACAATATCGAGTACCGCAGTACAGACAAAGCGGGCAATGTAGAGGAAAGAAAGTCCGTATCCCTGAAGCTGGACAATACTAAGCCGGTGACAACGGCTGAAGTGACGCCACTATCACCGAACACTTGGCGCAAAACAGATGCAAGCGTCATCCTTTCGGCGACAGACCAAGGTTCAGGCATTGACAAGATACAGTACCGGATGAATGAGGGAGATTGGCAAGTCTACGAAACTCCGATTGCGGTGAACACTGATGGTACCCATACGGTGGAATACCGGAGCATCGACAGAGCCGGAAACGCGGAAGAAAGCGAGTCTGTGACAGTGAGGCTGGATAAAACAAAACCAGTGACAGCCGCAAGCGTGACGCCGGGCCAACCGGACGGGGCGAACGGCTGGTATACGGAGGATGTCACAGTGGAGCTTTCGGCAGCGGATGAGCAGTCAGGCTTGGACAAAACAGAGTACCGGATAGACGGCAGCCAGTGGCTTCCGTATAGGACACCGCTCCAACTGTCGAAGGAAGGCGTCCACACCATCGAGTACCGCAGCACAGACAACGCAGGCAACACGGAGGATGCGAAGACACTTCAAATCAAAATCGATAAAACGGCGCCGGAGCTGACGCTCAAGCTGAATCAAGGATCGCTTTGGCCGCCGAACCATAAAATGGTGACGATTAAAGTGACGCCGGAATGGAAAGACGAACTATCCGGTATTCAGTCAATCGAACTGACGTCGATCACGAGCAATGAGCTTCCTGACGGGTCTGGAGACGGTCGTTCGGCACAGGATATTCAAAATGCCGCATATGGTACGGCGGACTTCGAGTTCGATTTACGGGCGGAGCGGTCAGGTGGCGGAACGGGACGCATATACACGATTAAGTATACGATCACCGATAAGGCCGGCAACGCCAGAAATGTGTCAACAGCCGTGGCAGTGGCTCATGACCAGTCAAAACATTAAGAGATAAAGGAAAAAATAGAAAGCTGAATCCCGCTTTAGGGGCAGCAGGATTAGAATGAATAAAGAAACAGGATGGCGGGGCGTGTCCCTTGCTATCCTGTTTTTTCTAGTACCGGGCGCAAATCAAGAGAGTTCATGCCTTCACAATTTTGTATTAGGAGTAAACATTTTGCCGATTATGTTTAATCAAGAAAAAACCGACTTTTTGATATTATCCCCTTTAAGTAGACAGTGTAAAAAACCCGTGTATATTGCAAGGGTGGTACACTATTACTTGGAGGGGATTTTTTTATGGCTACAAAAGGACAACAATTTCAAAGTTATACAAATGAATTTAAATTAAATGCTGTAATGAAATATGTTAATGGATCAAAAAGTTATAAAGTAATGGCGGATGAGTTAGGAATTCTAAACTGTACTCAACTCAAAGTTTGGGTGAGGAAATGGAAAAATGGGCAAGTATTTGATGAACGAAGTGAAGGAGTTAATCCATTAAAAGGGCGACCACGTACAAAATTTAAGTCAGTAGAAGAGGAAAGAGATTATTTAAAAGCTCAGGTTGATTATTTAAAAAAGCAGTATCCAAATCTAGTGAAGGAGGAGATATCCCCCAGAAAATCAAATATGAAATCATAGAAGGATTACGGGCGACCCATCCAATCACTTGGTTATTAGAAATCGCTTATGTAAAGCGATCTAGCTATTATAAATGGAGAAACACTCAATCTCAACGAGACGAAAAAGCTAAGCAGGATCAGGATATCAGCGAACACATGATGGGGGTTCATTTTCTACACCCAGAATACGGATGTCCCCGTATGACCCATTTTCTAAATGAAAATGATTTTAATATTAATCATAAAAAAGTGTACAGATTGATGAAAGAAATGAACATCCAATCAGTCATTCGAAAGAAAAGAAAACGTCATGGACATACGCCTTCCGTGATACAGCCAAATCGACTTAAGAGAAAATTTAAGGCATCAGGACCTAATCAAAAAATGGTTACGGATATCACTTATGTCTCAGATGGAAAACAATTTTATTACCTATCCGTAATTCAGGATCTATTTAATAATGAAATTGTAGGTTGGGAATTATCGAAGCGAAACGATCTTGAACTTGTTTTAAATACAGTGGAAAAATGGGCAAAGAAAAAAGACGTAGCTGAAGCCGTTCTCCATTCGGATCAAGGCTTTCAGTATACGTCTAAGGTATACAACAATCGATTAGAAGAATACAGCATTAAGGGCAGCCACTCTCGCAAAGGAAACTGCTTAGATAATGCTTGCGTTGAATCCTTCTTCTCACATCTCAAAACAGAGAAGTTGTATATAATACAGTGTAATTCAGAAATTGAGATCCGACAAGCGATTGAAGATTACATTTATCACTATAATTACAAACGTATTCAAAAGAAACTAAATAAACGCGCGCCGATTGAATATCGACACGCGTTGGCAGCTTAGCTTTTTTATGTTGTCTACTTGACAGGGGTAAGACCATTTTGACGGTCTTTTCTAATTACTTGGTTTTATTGCATTAATTATTGCTTCTGTAATTTAAAAAAAGATTTTTTCCAAAAAATAATTATTTTCTTCTTGAGCTAACGGGTGCAAGAGTTAAAGAAGGGACCGCTGCGGCGATCTCTTTTTTTTGTTGTGCTAATGGAGCAGGTTACTTCAAAAATGAGTAACCTTTTTTTGTTATGAAAAAAAGAATTTAAATTGATTTTTAATAATATAAATCGTTATAATTAGCACTAGGTACTAATACCAACTTATAATAAAATATATGGGGTGGTTTTATGATAGGAACGAGAATAACTGCTATTGGTACATATGTACCTAAAAAAAAGTTAACAAATTTTGAGCTCGAGCAAATGGTTGAAACAAATAATGATTGGATTATCCAAAGAACAGGAATTCATGAACGCAGAATTAGCGGTCCTAATGAATTTACAAGTGATTTATGCGAGGCTGCCGTAAAAGACTTAATGCATAGGTATGATAAAAATGTCGAAGATGTAGATATGATTATCGTTGCAACAAGTACCCCAGATTTTCCATTTCCATCTGTTTCAAGTATCGTACAAGACCGTTTAAATATTGCTCAAACAGGTGCCATCGATTTAAGTGCGGCTTGTGCAGGATTTGTTTATGCATTGCATACAGCTCATACCTTTATTGCTTCTGGACTCCACAAAAAGGTACTTGTTATTGGGGCAGATACAATCTCTAAAATTACGGATTATGCCGATAGAAGTACATGTATTTTATTTGGTGATGGTGCTGGTGCAGTATTGGTTGAAAGGGACGAACAATCGAAAAGTTTTATCGGATTCCATTTGGGAAGTGACGGAAGTGGAGCACAACATGTATACCGTCCTGGTCTATCTAAAAAAGTCAATGGGATTGAGTTAGTCGACACTCAATATCTGGTACAAAACGGTAGGGAAGTTTTTCGATGGGTTGTAAGAAATGTTCCTGAAAGTGTAAAACAAATTTTAGAAAAAACGCAAACGAGTTTAGAACAAGTTGATTGGTTTATCCCTCATAGTGCTAACTTACGGCTAATCGAACCGATTTGCGAAAAATTAGGATTCCCAATGGAAAAAACTCTTTATAGCTTGGTGAACTTTGGAAATACTTCTGCTGCAACAATTCCTTTAGCACTTGACCTTGGAATTCGTGAGGGAAAAGTTAAAAATGGAGACCAAGTTCTTTTGTACGGTTTTGGTTCTGGTTTGGTCCATGCTGGTCAATTGCTAGAATTAAATTTAGACGAACAAATTAATGCACCAAAACCATTGTAGTGTAAAACATTGTGAAACATTCTACTTAAAGTAACGGGTGCTTTAGTACAACAACAATAGGATAATTTTTGTTGTTGTAAATGAGTTCATTTGTTGTACAAAAAGGATAAATGGAGGATAAATTATTCCTGCCCATCTATCCTTTTTAATTTATTCCTTATAATGTCTGACATTAAATAAAAATTCAATGGTGTTAAGGAATTTAAGAAATATCTCGACTTTTAATAAAACAAAATGTCTTTGCGTTTTTTCATTGTTAAGGTCCATGGCCAAATTTTCCTCCATTGCCAGTGCATTTCGTTTGACGAAAGCTTTTAATTTATTTATTATTAATCCGAGATATTAAATTAAAAGATATCGTAAAAGGAGATAATAATAGATGAACATATTAGTAGTTAAAGCAAACAATCGTCCAGCTTCTGAAGCTGTTTCTAGTAAAATGTATGAAACTTTCATGGAGAACTTAGAAGGCGTTAATGTAACCACTTACGATGTTTTTGCAGAGGATATGCCTTACTTTGGTCAAGATTTATTCAATGCGTTTGGTAAATTACAATCAGGCGAAGAGATGACAGATGTTGAACAGCGTATTTTAGCAGCTAAACAAAAAGCAATGGATGCTTTATCTGCTGCAGACGTAGTGGTATTTGCGTTCCCACTTTGGAACTTAACCATTCCTGCAAAATTGCATACATTCTTTGATTATGTAGCTGGGGCAGGTTTCACTTTCAAATACACTGAAGCTGGAGTAGTCGGCTTGATGTCTGACAAAAAGGCTGTCATCCTAACTGCACGTGGCGGTATTTACTCTACACCTGAGGCAGCTCCAATGGAGATGGCAGCTACGTATATTAAAAATATGGTAGGCGGCTTATTCGGAATGCAAATCGTCAATGAAGTAATTATCGAAGGTCATAATGCAGCGCCAGACAAGGCAGAGACAATTATTGCCGAAGGTCTTGCAAAAGTGGCTGAGGTCGCAAAGAGTTTTTCAGCTGTAACTGCCTAAGTCGGAGAAAGAGTTTTTAATTAATAGTTTTATAAATCCAAAAAGCCCTGGTGAGAATAACCTCTCCCAGGGCATTTTTATGCATTTCTTCTTTTATCCAAGATGATTAGTTATTCATCAAATCCTCGCAATACTCCCGGATTAGTTTCGAGGCTTTCGTCTGGCTGATATCGAGGTCTATTGCAACTTTCCTGGACGATTTATGAGTTTGGTAAGCCCTTCTAATTAAAAACCGCTTTGTTTCGTCAACCGCTTTATCGAGTGAAGTGGGAAGAGCAAGTTGGGTGACTTGTTCAACGTTGTCGGTGATCATATCCGGCAAGTCGGACACCTGGATGATTGAGTCGCTAATGACGACTAACCGCTCAATCAAGTTTTCGAGCTGGCGTACATTTCCCGGCCACGAATAATGGATTAATAGATTCAAGCATTCTTCCGAAATGACTTTGTTGTCATGGTATTTTTTATTGAATTGGTGTAAAAAGTTGTACGTAAGGGGAATGATATCTTCTTTGCGCTCCCGGAGCGGCGGCAGGTAAATATCGATCACATTCAGCCTGTAAAATAAATCTTCCCGGAATCGTTTGTCATTGACCATTTCAATTAAGTCCCGGTTTGTTGCGGCAATGATGCGGATATCGACTTTTTTTATTTCGCTGCTTCCAACTGGAATGAACTGTTTATCCTGGATAACTTGTAACAGCTTTGCCTGCAAAGCGAGCGGCATTTCCCCAATCTCATCTAGAAAAACCGTGCCGCCGTTCGCAGCTTCGATCAATCCCGGTTTTCCAGCTTTGTTTGCTCCGGTAAATGCCCCTTTGGAATAACCGAAAAGTTCTGATTCGAGTAACTCTTCCGGAATGGCTGCACAGTTTATCGTCAGGAACGGACCGCTTTCCCTCTTACTAATGCGGTGGATATACTGGGCGAGTACACCTTTTCCCGTTCCTGATTCACCTTGGATTAAAATGGTGGAATCGGTAGGTGCCACTTTTTCGCAAAAAGCGAGGATTTGATTAATTTTCCTGCTGTTTGTAATGATATGGCCCGCTTCTTCTTTCGTTTGAGTCGCTTTTGACTCATTATTTGTCCTACTCGCCTTTCCCATTTCATATGTCTGTAATTCCGTTGATGTGATGACGACGAGTTCGATTTCCCCTTCGTCATTTAAGATGGGAATCGCCGATGTCATCAGTTCAGCCCCGATATATGTCTGTTGTCTCAAGTAGCAAGGTTTCTTTCTTTTATACACTTCCGGGACAATCGACGGTTTCCAGTAGCCTTTTTCAAATAATTCGACATTGTATTTGCCGATGACATCACTTGGCTTCAGCCCATAATGGCGCTCACAAACTTGATTCACATAAAGAATCCGCTTTTCGCCGTCGAGGACGAAAATTTCATCGGAAGAATGATCGAGGATTTTTAAAAGTTCTTGTACTGTCATCTCAATATTGCCTGTTGCTTCAGGACTTTTCATAGAATGATCCTCTCTTTTCACAAGGTGATGAGTTAATTTTGACAAAAGTTTGTCCATATTGAGTCAATTATAACTCAAAAAGAAAGCGTTTTTATTAAAAATCAAAATTTTTTGTGTATTCTCACTGTTTTTTGGACTTGGCACGCGAATTGCATATATACAAATTGACAGGTGGCAATGAAAGTACGTCAATAATCACGAATAACACTGCACCTTGCCAGCAAGTATTTAATCATCATCAATTAATGGAGGAGAATGGAAATGGCTTATAACACAGTAGAAAATGCAACAAATCGGACATTTGAAAGAACATTGACTTATGACAAATATACAGATCCGAAAGTACTTGAAAAAGAAATGGATCTTATTTTCTCTAAATCTTGGCAGCTTGTGGGGCATGTTAGTCAGTTAGAAAAAGTAGGTGCCTTCTTTACGACTGAAGTAGCTAATGAACCAATTATAGTCACTCGCGGCCAAGATGAAGTCATTCGCGCTTTTTATAACGTCTGCCCTCACCGTGCAACAAAGCTTGAAAAAAGTGAATCAGGTAAGAAGAAAATTTTACAATGTGCGTACCATGGCTGGACATTTAAATTAGATGGGCAATTAAACAAAGCACCTAACTTTAAAGGGAAAGATGCAGCTTGTGTACAAGACGCTTGTTTACGCTCAGTCCGGATGGAAATCTTGGAATCTTTAATCTTTGTCAACTTGGACGATAACGCGAAGCCGCTTAGCGAATCTTACGGCGATTTCTTCGATCGCTTGAGCAAATATCCGTTTTTAAGTGAGTTAAAAAGAACAAACCAAACATCACGGGTGATTAAAGCGAACTGGAAAGCGTTTATTGACAATTATTTAGAGTGTGATCACTGCCATGTTGCACATCCAAGCTTCGTTGCTGCCCTTGACATGGATGATTATCAAATCATTACTTGTGAAAATTATTCACTACAAGGCTCCATTGTTAAACCGGATAAAAATTATGGAACAGTCGATTTAAATCAGGCGGAAATGAAAGGCGGATCGTTCTTCTGGCTATGGCCAAACCTCATGTTGACCATTTATCCGGGTCCTGGCAATATGGCGACGATTCAATTGGTGCCGATTGATCATGAAACAACTTTAATTCTTTATACTTATTATTTCCGTGATGAGAATTTGACTCAAGAAGAAAAAGACTTAGTTGCTTTTGCGGAACAAGTTCGCCTGGAAGATGTGGAACTTGTCGAGTTAGAACAAATCGGTTTCCGCTCCCGTTCATTTAACAAGGGAAGATATTCGTCTTCAGAAAAAGCAATTGTACAATTTCATGAAATGGTATTGGAGGCCCTCAATGAGTAATTTAGCGAATGAAGTAAAATCGACGAAGCAGTTTCTGATGATTAATGGAGAAAAAGTAGAAACAGAGAAATATGCTCCTTTATATTCACCATATTCCGGGGAAGAAATCGCTCAAATTGCGATGGCAGATAAACATCTGACAGTACAGGCGATTACGGCTGCTTACGAAGCGCGAGGAGTAATGGCAAAAATGCCGGCGTATCAGCGGGCGGAGATTTTAGAAAACGTGGTGGCGCTTCTAAAAGAGAAAGCAGCCGAAGCAGCTGAAGTCATTTCTCGTGAATCAGCGAAACCAATCATGTTCGCGAAAGCGGAAGTGGCAAGAACGATTGAAACGTATAAGTTTGCAGCAGAAGAGGCAAAAAGAATTCACGGAGAAACGATTCCGTTTGACGCAGCGACTGGAGGCGTCGGCCGAATTGGTTACACGTTAAGAGAGCCTATTGGGGTCATCGGGGCGATCACCCCATTCAACTTCCCGATGAACCTTGTTGCGCATAAAGTCGGACCTGCAATTGCAGCTGGCAATACGATTGTCTTGAAGCCAGCATCGCAGACTCCGCTGTCTGCCCTCTTTATCGCAGAAATTTTTGAAGAAGCCGGTCTTCCAGCAGGTGCCTTGAATGTAGTAACAGGTCCCGGCGGCACGGTCGGGGACGCGATTGTCGAAGACGACCGCGTAAGCATGGTTACATTCACAGGCAGCCCGGGCGTCGGCATCGGCATCCGGAACAAGGCAGGTTTGAAAAAGACGACACTTGAACTTGGTTCAAACGCCGCCTTAATTATTGATAAGGATATTGACATCGATTCGATTATTGACCGCTGCATCATGGGCGCTTTCTCTAACCAAGGGCAAGTATGTATTTCCTTGCAGCGTGTGTATGCGCATGAAGAAGTATATGAAGAATTTGTGGCGAAGTTCACTGAAGCGGCGAAGAAGCTGAAAATCGGTGACCCGCTTGATCCGGATACGTATATTTCAGCTTTAATCTCTAAAGGGGAAGCAGAACGTGTACTGGGTTGGATCGAAGAATCGAAAGGCAGCGATGCGACGATAGCAGCGGGCGGCAAACTGCAGGATGGCGTTCTTGAGCCAACCATTATTACCGATGCGGACCATTCATTAAAAATTTCTTGTCAGGAAGCCTTTGCTCCAGTTGTCGTTGTTAACAAAGTGCATTCAATTGAAGAAGCGATTGAGCAAGTGAATGATTCTCGCTTTGGATTACAGGCAGGAATTTATACAAACAATGTGAAAAATGCTTTGTTCGCTTCACAGGAATTGCATGTGGGCGGCGTTATGATTAATGACGTGCCGAACTATCGTGTCGACCAAATGCCATACGGTGGTGTAAAAGAAAGTGGGACAGGCCGTGAAGGAATAAAATACGCTGTGGAAGAAATGACTGAACTGAAATTGGTCGTTTGGAACCAGGGCTAAAAAACGAGGGAGATCATTGTGAAGCAATATAAAATAGCAGTTATCGCTGGAGACGGCATTGGCCCTGAAGTCATTAATGAAGGGATCAAAGTATTAAACAAAGTGGCAGAACTTGATTCGGGTTTTCAATTTGATTTCACTTACTTTCCATGGGGCTGCGAATTTTACGCGGAAAATGGAAAAATGATGGATGATGATGGTATCGAGCAGCTGAAAGAGTTTGATGCGATTTATTTGGGAGCAGTCGGGTTTCCCGGAGTCCCAGACCATATTTCTCTGTGGGATCTATTGTTAAAAATCCGAAAAAGCTTCGATCAGTATGTGAATATTCGGCCTGTAACCCTGTTAAAAGGGGCGCACTTACCGCTTGTCGACGTGAAACGCGAGGACATCGATATGCTATTCATTCGTGAAAATACTGAAGGTGAATATTCAGGCGCAGGTGACTGGCTATTTAAAGGGCAGGAACACGAAGTCGTTATGCAAAACGGTGTCTTTTCCCGTAAAGGCACCGAGCGAATCATTCGTTATGCGTTTGAAACGGCGAAAAAAGAAGGCAGGTCACTGACGAGCATTTCTAAAGCAAACGCCCTTAATTACTCGATGGTTTTTTGGGATCAGGTATTTGAAGAAGTGAGCGCAGATTATCCGGAAGTCAAAACGGCTTCTTACCTTGTCGACGCGGCGGCGATGCTGATGATTAAAGATCCAAAACGCTTTGAAGTCGTTGTGACATCGAACTTGTTCGGCGATATATTAACGGATTTGGGAGCTGCCATTGCTGGAGGGATCGGACTCGCTGCTGGAGCGAATATCAACCCGGAAAGAAACTATCCTTCGATGTTTGAGCCGATTCACGGATCCGCTCCGGATATTGCTGGACAGCAGATTGCCAATCCGCTTGCAGCTATTTGGTCCGCAAGCCAAATGCTCGACTTTTTCGGCTATGAAGCATACGGAAAACTCGTGCTGGATGCAATCGAACAACTTTTGGTAGAAAATGAGGTTTTGACACCGGATATGAATGGCACTTCTTCTACATCTGATGTAGGAAACCGTGTCGTAGACCTGATAAAATCTTTCGTTGATTCCCAAAAGGTGAAAAGCTGATAGACTGATAGATTCATCTACGGTATTATGTAGTGCATAAAAGGTCTCAAGCGGCCTTTTATGTAATACCCATTATATTTTTGCTTTTAAAATGTAAAGCGTTTTCAAATTTGATGCTAAAATCACTTGTTTTTTAATAGTCTATACTCTACTCTATTAGAATTCGGAAAAAGCAAAGAGTATAAAGTCTGAAAATTCATACTAATTTTCGTGAGGGGGAATTTCTGAGTGAAAGTTTTAATTTGGATCCTTGCAATAATTCCTATCATTGGTGCGTTCACGGTCGTAAACCGGATCGAGCCTTATATATTTGGGTTACCCTTCATTGTTTTTTGGGCGACTGCCTGGCTCGTTTTAACTTCATTATTCTTGTATATTACTAATATTCTGCTAGATAAACAGGAGGGAAGTAAATGAATATTGCGGTCATCATTCTCATCGGTACATTTCTTCTTGCATTTTATTTAGGGGTCCGTGCCCGCAAAGGACAACAACTCGAGGAATGGGCTGTCGGCGGCCGTAATTTTGGCTCAATCGTCATGTTTGTGTTAATGGCTGGTGAAATTTTTACAACCTATGTATTTCTGGGAGGAAGCGGTGGAGCCTACCGAATGGGAGGCCCTATCATTTATATTTTCAACGCCTTCTGTTATATTGTGCCGTTCTGGATTTTGCCTCCGATTTGGCGTTATGCCAAAAAACATCGAGTGATTACTCAATCGGACTTTTTTGCAAAGAAGTATGACAGTAAACCCCTTGGGTTATTAGTAGCCATCGTCGGGGTCGTTTCGATGATTCCTTATATCGTTTTACAGTTAAAAGGTCTTAAAATCATTGTGTCAGAGGCTTCCTATGGTGCAATTTCACCAAACTTAGCTGTGTGTATTGGAGTAGTTGCCGTCACGATCTTTGTGTCATTGTCCGGTATTCACGGTTCAGCCTCAACAGCCATTCTAAAAGACATTCTTCTTCTAGGTGTTATTCTATTTTTAGGTTTCTATTTACCGTATCATTATTATGGCGGAATTAAGCCGATGTTTGAAACATTGGATGCGACAAAGCCGGAGTTCTTATTAATGCCTGACGAAGGCTTAAGTATATCCTGGTATATTTCAACCTGTTTAACGATCGGATTAGGGCAATATATGTGGCCTCAATGTTTCGGTGCCAGCTTATCATCGAAAAATGAAAGAACGTTGCGACAGAATGCAGCTATTTTGCCACTGTACCAAATCATATTGGTATTCATTTTATTCATTGGCTTCACGGCCCTTTTACAAATTCCAAATTTACAAGGTGCAGATACAGATTTATCTCTCTTTAAAATCGCTAAAGCAACCTTCGACCCTTGGGTGGTTGGAGTCATAGGAGCCGCTGGTATCTTAACAGCATTGGTTCCATGTTCGATGTTATTACTAACGGCAGCGACGATTTTAACGAAAAATATTTATAAGTCGATTAAACCGAATACTACCGACGAGCAAATTGGACGCTACACGCGTATGTGTGTCACTCTCGTGGCTCTAGT
>NZ_JBALSN010000016.1:0-2500 GCF_036966985.1 Neobacillus drentensis
TAGCGGCGGACGGGTGAGTAACACGTGGGCAACCTGCCTGTAAGACTGGGATAACACCGGGAAACCGGTGCTAATACCGGATAATCCTTTTCCTCTCATGAGGAAAAGCTGAAAGTCGGTTTCGGCTGACACTTACAGATGGGCCCGCGGCGCATTAGCTAGTTGGTGAGGTAACGGCTCACCAAGGCGACGATGCGTAGCCGACCTGAGAGGGTGATCGGCCACACTGGGACTGAGACACGGCCCAGACTCCTACGGGAGGCAGCAGTAGGGAATCTTCCACAATGGACGAAAGTCTGATGGAGCAACGCCGCGTGAGCGATGAAGGCCTTCGGGTCGTAAAGCTCTGTTGTTAGGGAAGAACAAGTACCGGAGTAACTGCCGGTACCTTGACGGTACCTAACCAGAAAGCCACGGCTAACTACGTGCCAGCAGCCGCGGTAATACGTAGGTGGCAAGCGTTGTCCGGAATTATTGGGCGTAAAGCGCGCGCAGGCGGTCCTTTAAGTCTGATGTGAAAGCCCACGGCTCAACCGTGGAGGGTCATTGGAAACTGGGGGACTTGAGTGCAGAAGAGGAAAGCGGAATTCCACGTGTAGCGGTGAAATGCGTAGAGATGTGGAGGAACACCAGTGGCGAAGGCGGCTTTCTGGTCTGTAACTGACGCTGAGGCGCGAAAGCGTGGGGAGCAAACAGGATTAGATACCCTGGTAGTCCACGCCGTAAACGATGAGTGCTAAGTGTTAGAGGGTTTCCGCCCTTTAGTGCTGCAGCTAACGCATTAAGCACTCCGCCTGGGGAGTACGGCCGCAAGGCTGAAACTCAAAGGAATTGACGGGGGCCCGCACAAGCGGTGGAGCATGTGGTTTAATTCGAAGCAACGCGAAGAACCTTACCAGGTCTTGACATCCTCTGACACTCCTAGAGATAGGACGTTCCCCTTCGGGGGACAGAGTGACAGGTGGTGCATGGTTGTCGTCAGCTCGTGTCGTGAGATGTTGGGTTAAGTCCCGCAACGAGCGCAACCCTTGATCTTAGTTGCCAGCATTTAGTTGGGCACTCTAAGGTGACTGCCGGTGACAAACCGGAGGAAGGTGGGGATGACGTCAAATCATCATGCCCCTTATGACCTGGGCTACACACGTGCTACAATGGATGGTACAAAGGGCTGCAAGACCGCGAGGTTTAGCCAATCCCATAAAACCATTCTCAGTTCGGATTGCAGGCTGCAACTCGCCTGCATGAAGCCGGAATCGCTAGTAATCGCGGATCAGCATGCCGCGGTGAATACGTTCCCGGGCCTTGTACACACCGCCCGTCACACCACGAGAGTTTGTAACACCCGAAGTCGGTGGGGTAACCGTAAGGAGCCAGCCGCCTAAGGTGGGACAGATGATTGGGGTGAAGTCGTAACAAGGTAGCCGTATCGGAAGGTGCGGCTGGAT
Source organism: Neobacillus drentensis (assembly GCF_036966985.1). Classification (GTDB taxonomy): domain Bacteria; phylum Bacillota; class Bacilli; order Bacillales; family Cytobacillaceae; genus Neobacillus; species Neobacillus drentensis_E. The sequence goes on from NZ_JBALSN010000016.1 coordinate 1,446, forward strand.
CACCTCCTTTCTAAGGATAAAGCTGGACCTGTGAGCCAGACAAAACAGTTTGTTCGCGATCTTTGTTTGTTTAGTTTTGAGAGTGCAATTCTCTCAAACCATTCGTTCTTTGAAAACTAGATAATCGTAATGAAGAAGCAAAGTAAACATCGAGTAATCGCCATTTTAGTTTTTCTCTCTTATGTAAGTAAGAGTTATAAACCTTTTAGGTTAAGTTAGAAAGGGCGCACGGTGAATGCCTTGGCACTAGGAGCCGATGAAGGACGGGACTAACACCGATATGCTTCGGGGAGCTGTAAGTAAGCTTTGATCCGGAGATTTCCGAATGGGGGAACCCACTGTTCGTAATGGAACAGTATCTTTACCTGAATACATAGGGTATTGAAGGCATACCCGGGGAACTGAAACATCTAAGTACCCGGAGGAAGAGAAAGCAAACGCGATTCCCTGAGTAGCGGCGAGCGAAACGGGACATAGCCCAAACCAAGAGGCTTGCCTCTTGGGGTTGTAGGACACTCAACATGGAGTTACAAAGGAACGGGGTAGATGAAGCGACCTGGAAAGGTCCGTCAGAGAAGGTAAAAACCCTGTAGTCGAAACTTCGTTCCCTCCTGAGTGGATCCTGAGTACGGCCGGACACGTGAAATCCGGTCGGAAGCAGGGAGGACCATCTCCCAAGGCTAAATACTCCCTAGTGACCGATAGTGAACCAGTACCGTGAGGGAAAGGTGAAAAGCACCCCGGAAGGGGAGTGAAATAGTTCCTGAAACCGTGTGCCTACAAGTAGTCAGAGCCCGTTCATGGGTGATGGCGTGCCTTTTGTAGAATGAACCGGCGAGTTACGATCCCATGCAAGGTTAAGTTGAAGAGACGGAGCCGCAGCGAAAGCGAGTCTGAATAGGGCGTATGAGTATGTGGTCGTAGACCCGAAACCAGGTGATCTACCCATGTCCAGGGTGAAGTCCAGGTAACACTGGATGGAGGCCCGAACCCACGCACGTTGAAAAGTGCGGGGATGAGGTGTGGGTAGCGGAGAAATTCCAATCGAACTTGGA
>NZ_JBALSN010000017.1:0-5665 GCF_036966985.1 Neobacillus drentensis
TTTTATTATCCTTTTTTTTATCATTTTTTTTTGATTTCGTTTTTTCCACTTTTGCTATTTCTATGTCCTCGTCAAGCATTGGCACTGCTTTTTTTTCAACCGGCCGGTCTAAAATATTTTCATTAATTGGTTCAAGTAATGTACTGTCTTCAAGCGGGAGTGCTTTTGGCTCAACCAGTTGTTCGATTCGATTAATTCTTTCGAGTAACAAAGCATGCTCTTTTTCAGCTAATCTACCTTTAGAAGAATAGTATGGGTCTTGTTCCCACCAGTCCATTCCTATTTCTCTGGCCTTATCGACAGAGGCAATCAGCAGCCTAATTTTAATAGTTAACAAGTCGACATCCGCTAACGATATTTTAATATCCCCTGCAATGACCACTCCTTTGTCAAGGATTTTTTCTAATACTTCAAGCAAGTTTGATGATTGTGTCGGATGATTTATGGGCATAATCTCTCTCCTATCTTACCTGCCAATTATAGAAGTTTCCCCAGAGGGCCCNNCTCTAATTGCTCATCGGTAAGAGAATCGTTTTCCACTCGTCGCATCGCTTGTCGTTCCATGAGTTGGCGCAGCAATTCGATAATGGTTAAAACTAATTTTGCTAATCCCTGCTCTACCTTACTTGAGTCTAGTGGCAAGCGTTCCATTTCCAATTGCCTCCCCAACATTTTTACGATCATTGGTACCAAATGCACTTTCAATTGAAGAAATTAGTAGTTTAAGATCGACGACAATTAAATCAATATTGGCAACAGAGATTAATATTTCTCCCGTGACAACTACGCCCGTATCAATGATTCCATCCAATAAATCCAATAATGTCATTTCTTTATTTTCAAAAAGATGATGCTTTTCCATTACAAAATCTCCTTGGTGGTTCTTGAAAAATGATAAGGTGGCCAAGGTCCCGTTACTTGAAATGTACATCCCAAGGGCTCATACAATTTTTCTATTGTTACGACGTTATTCATAAACAATTTTGAGACGCTTTGATCAATGAGGAAATCACAATTAACAATCATCTCATCTTTTCGTTCAGTTACTTCCTTTCCCCAATTTTGCCTGAGATTTATTTCTGAAACGACAGATGTTAATTCCTGTTTGATTTCATTCCACCATTTGGATTGCTCCACCTCCAACTGTGAACTAATCAAATGTTCCAGCTTCTTTTTCATTAAAAATTGTTTTCCTTTAGGCATCGATGCCAGTTGGGCCCTTAAATCTAATACTTCATCGTTATGTTGTAGAACGAAGGATAAGGCTTTTTCATGATTGCAGAATACCTTCAAATTCCACTCTTGTTTGTCTTTAAGGGTAAGTAGTTTCTGATAAATCACATCGTATTGATCGACAAGTAAGCTTTCTAAATTGCTCTCATTTTGAAAAATAGTACAAAAAGACATGGGAAGGACGGTGAAATGCTGATGAATAATAGAAATGACCTCATGATGATGAAATGCTTTTTCCTTCAGCCAGTCTGCATCTTTTAACTGAAGGTCAATTTGTTCCTGAGAAAAATTCTGAGCATTGACCGGGGTAATAACGGCTGCTAAATCTTTATAAATTTTCGTCGTCGCCACCTTTTCATCAATGCCCAATATGTTAGGAATTACAGACGTACGAATTTCCTCCGTTAGAATAACTCCGTAAAGATATAAGTAATCAGTATTAACCTTTGTGTGAGACATATGGCCTCCTCCTTTAGAAAACAATGAGTCTATTCATCTATTAACTCATTATGTTCACGTTCTTTGGCTATTTTATACCGCATAAGCAATTCCTGCTCCCGTTCCACATAGGTGTCTTCGTCTAGTTCCCCCATTTCGAACATCATATGCAATTCGACAAGCTGTTGTTGTAAATAGGGAATATCGTAGAGCTCTTGGTCAACCTCTTCTTGAATTTTTTCCCCGAGTTTGATTAACGAACGAATGGGCAATGTAAATAATTTACGAATCATAATTTTCCTTCAATCCTTAATCGAATATTAACAAAATTATAGGCTGGCCAGGGCCCCGAATATTTAAATTCCACTTTTTCATTCCATCTTTCATATATATCATTAACCCTTTGGTCGAATACTTCTTCCTTCTCTCGATCCACTAAAAAGGCAGCATTCAAGAGAATTTTTCCGGGTATCGTGTTATTTTGCTTCCCAGCTTCTGCCAGCTCCAATAATGGGCTATATATATCCTGCTCCACTGCGTTCTCAAGCTTTTGGACAAAATTTTGGGCAAGTTCCCCTAATTGGATTTGGTCATAAAAAGATGCTGGATTTGAAATGTCTTTTTTTCCCGTTTTCCACTCCCGTAAAATGGGGTCATTTAACATTTCCTGGTCCACCCAGTCTTGTTTAACAATGACCTTCAATCCTACCTCGATTTTGTTTTCTAGTTGTGAAAACAATTTTTCAAATTCATCATGCATGTGTTTCGTTATGAGCAAAACATCCTGTTCGGAATGAAAGACATTTCCAAAGCTCATCGGGATGACGCTATATTCCTTCATCACTCTTGTGATGGTTTGCTGATGGGCAAATAAGTTATTCCGCTCAGGCAGAACTTCTCCTTTAACTTTTGATACCACCATCGCAACATTTTGATGGTGAATTGTATAAACATGATTTTCCTTGCCATTTAAGGTGATCTTATCGAATTTCTTTGGTTCTTTTTCCCGTATCGCACAAAAAACGTATACCCCACCTTTTTTACTCATAAATGTTCTCCTTTTCCTCGCATTTCCTGTAAAATCAGCTCCTGAACAGTACTGCGGCTATGTTCAGGTAAAATTTGCTTCACTGGTCTTGTTAGTACATCCAAACAGAGAGCCTGATATTTTTTATTTTCATAAGTAATCGGGATATTTCCTTTTTTTGCAATCGTTGCAATCATTAGTGACGAGCGAAGACTCGGACAAAATCCCTTTCCATTGGATCTTAAATTTGAAACAAGCCTCACCACTTCCTTGGCTTCCTGATGAGTTAATCCTGTCTTCTGATGGAGAATTTCGATCTCTGTTTCCGTATCACAGTAATCTAGACTAATTGTAATCAATCGATCCAATAATGCATCCTGGGTATGATAAGTACCGGCATATTCATCTGGATTACTTGTAAAAATTATTGAAAAGTCAGGATGACATTGGATAAAAGATTCTTTTCCTTTCCCATATATAGGCAAAACCTTTTCTTCTAACAATGATAAAAATATATTATTCGCATCTGGGCGGGAACGTGAAAACTCATCATAAATTACTATATGTCCATTTTTGACTGCCTCAACGAGTTGACCATGAACCCATAATGGTCTTATTTCTTGTTGGCTTTTGTACACTGAGTGGATATAATTATCAATTACTTCTTTCCTGCTTATCCCATTGTATTGACCTAATAAATCTTTGTTCGATAGCTCATGGTGGCCACGGATAATGGTTACAGGCCTATTAAATTGTTTGGCAATATATAAAGCTAAACTCGTTTTTCCAACACCAGATGGTCCAACAAAATGGATAGGGTATCCTGCTTGCATATATTGAATTGTTCTAGTAATGATATCTTCAAAAAATGCAGTTTTCACAAATCCTGCTGTCTCATCATCCTTTTTTGATTGATTCAACATGGTTCCTCCTGCTCATTGGTGATTTTTTCAGCAGAGAAGCCAAGGCTTAGAACTGCCTTGGCTCCTCCTTAACAAACTATTTATAGTGCAGCCTCTAATCCAGCCTCATCTCCATGATGATGATCATGTTTAAGTAGTCCAACGGCTTTTGCATATTTTAGCCATGTATCTACACTGGCGATGACAATTCGCGCATCGATTGTCAGCAGTTCAATACCGACTAATGAAACACGCGCCCAGAGGTCAATAACCACACCTTTATCTAAAATACGGTCAATTACTTCAGCTAAACTGGAAGAGTCCACACTCTTTTGAATGGCAGCCACTTTATTTCCTCCTTCCATATGCAGTAACAAAGGGAATCCATTCATCTAGATTATTCTCGATTTGAACCCCTCGTACAGAATCCCACCTTTTCATTACTGCCAAAATCTTCGTAGAAAACGAATTACAATAGTATATGATTGAACCATATTCTTGGAATGGACATTATAATATGAGATTTTCTTATCAATGAACCTATTGATAGAGACCAAAACAAAAAGAGCCAATATCCACCTGGTATGGACATTGGCTCTAAATTGTCTTTTTGTGGTGCCTGACACCAAGGTTTTTATCGTAGCGCTACCCCTGTTAAAAAGGTTAGAAATACGTGTGTTCCTAGTTTGACTGTTGGCTGGACATGGGTGTCTTTTAGGGGATCAAGGCAGACGATGTCCATGGCTTTGACTTTTGGATGCTTAGCTGCGGTTAATACCCCATCTAGAAGTTCCGCCGTTGTCATGCCCCCCGGCGTTGAGGCCGGTACCCCTGGAGCATAGGCAATATCAAGAACATCCATATCGACTGTTAAATAAATGGTATCAACCTTGCCAGCCAACTCCTCTAAACATGCCGAAACCGTTTCTTCAATCCCTTTTTTTCTTGTTTCACGAAGAGTAAAATAGTTGACGCCTTTTTCATCAGCATACTTCTTCAAATCTTTTGTGTTAAAAAAGCCATGGAGGCCGATATTGTACATATTACGACCTTCAACTACTCCGCTCTCAATTAAGTTCCGCATAGGAGTCCCGTTGGACGGGCCGTTATCGGACATGTCTCGTAAATCAAAGTGGGTATCAAACTGGAGTATTCCAATTTTCTCCCCCGGTTTCGCTTGATGCAAACCTTTGACCATCATTGCCGTAATCGAATGATCACCGCCAATCGCACATACTTTGGAAGTTCCAAAATGCTGATGGAGAGCAAAAGATGCAGCGATGATATTGTCATGGCAGCGCCTGATATCAGTAACATGCATGGGCACATCACCAACATCTATTGCCGTCAATTCCGACAAATCAATATCCTCGTCAAGATTATAGGTAGTAAACCCCTTCCACGAGCGTCGTAACGCCTCAGGAAATTCTGAGGCACCCGACGCGCTAATGGATGATCGAGAAAGCGGGACACCAACAACAACAAAGTCTGCTTCCTTGCTTTTTTCAGGATCAGACTCAGCCGTTAGTGGCTGGATCCATTCATGCACCTTCGCAATCTCGGCCCCTTCATCTGGTCTTACCCAAGTAAAACTAGGAGGATTTAACTTAGGATAGAGAAAGCTCTTCAACTAATTGACCTCCCCTGACTACCACCTGACCATTTTTCACAACTGTATCGGTATGATTCACGCCATAAGAGTATTGCAGTTTCATATAATTCCCAACGTTAAAAATCGTAATATCTGCTTTTTTACCCACTTCTAAACTGCCAATTTCTTTGCCGCGATTAATGGCATGGGCAGCATTAATTGTCGTTGCAGTAATGACTTCTGCCGGTGTCATCCCCATTTTTAAACAGCCTAAATTCATAATGAATGGCAGGGAAACAGTAGGTGATGAGCCAGGATTACAATCGGTCGACAGTGCCACCGGTACACCCAAATCTACCATTTTGCGACCATTTGCCGACTCCGCCATTAAAAAGTAAGCTGTTCCTGGAAGCAACACGCCAACTACCCCTTTTTCAGCCATCGCTTTCATACCTTTTTCCGATGCCTTTAATA
>NZ_JBALSN010000017.1:5677-8235 GCF_036966985.1 Neobacillus drentensis
CCGAAATGGCCCCTACCTCGGCTGCCAGTTCTGCTCCTTCATATGGCTCTATTTCATCGGCATGAATTTTCGGAATCAAACCATGACGGCGGCCTGCTTCAAGAATTTGTTTGGATTGTTCCGGAGTAAACACACCATGTTCACAGAAGACATCATTAAATTCCGCAAGTCCGAGCTCTGCTACCTTTGGAATCATTTCTTCAATCAACAGGCGGACAAACTCATCTGGATTTTGTTTGTACTCGTTTGGAACAGCATGAGCTCCCATGAAGGTTGAAACCACATCAATCACATGCTTGTCATTAAGCTGTTTAGCTACTTCCAGCTGCTTTAATTCGGTTTCCCATTCCATCCCGTAGCCACTTTTCGCTTCAACCGTTGTGACGCCGTGGCGCAGGAATTGATTTAAGCGCTCGTAGCTTTCCTGAAAAAGCTCTTCATGTGTCGCAGACTGTGTCCGTCTTGTCGTTGCATAGATCCCGCCGCCACTATTCATAATTTCCATATAGGTGGCACCTTGCAGACGCATGTTAAACTCATTTTCCCTGCTGCCAGCAAAAACAATATGTGTATGAGGGTCAACAAGTCCTGGAGTTACGAGTTTACCTCTCGCATCCACCACTTCGGCTTCACCCAAACGATCCTCATATTTTCGGGCAAGTTCCTCATCCGTACCAACAGCCTGAATCACGCCGTCTTCCATCCAAACACTGCCATTCTCAATAATGCCAAGCTCAGACATGGCCCCCTTTACACGGGGAGCCTCGGAACTCCCCTGTAATGTAACGAGTTGAGAGGCATTTCTGATAAAAATTGGTATACTCATTAATCTTCCATCCCCTCAGTCTTAGTCTTGTTGTTGTAGCATAGGCATTTTAATGCCCTTTTCTTTTGCGGTCTTAATCGCAATCTCATAACCCGCATCGGCATGACGGACCACACCCATTCCAGGGTCCGTTGTTAATACACGTTCTAACCGTACTTCCGCATCCTTCGACCCATCAGCTACAATTACCATCCCTGAATGCTGTGAATACCCCATGCCAACGCCGCCGCCATGGTGTAACGAAACCCAGCTCGCGCCGCCAACAGCATTAATCATCGCATTTAAAATCGGCCAGTCGGAAACTGCATCACTGCCGTCTCTCATCGCTTCTGTTTCACGATTTGGTGATGCTACAGAACCTGCATCTAAGTGATCTCGACCAATAACGATTGGTGCCGATACTTCTCCCGAAGCAACCATATCATTGATAACTTTACCAAAGCGGGCTCTATCACCATATCCAAGCCAGCAAATCCGGGCAGGAAGACCTTGGAAGCTTATTTTTTCTTGGGCCATTTTTACCCATTTGCATAGATGTTCATCATCTTTGAACTCACGAAGCAATGCTTCATCAATTTTACGAATATCCTCAGGATCTCCTGAAAGTGCTGCCCAGCGGAAAGGACCTTTTCCTTCGCAGAATAATGGACGGATATATGCTGGTACGAAACCAGGGAAATCAAATGCATTTTCCACTCCCTCATCCTTCGCTACTTGACGAATGTTGTTACCATAATCAAAGGTAACCGCACCTTTTTGTTGCATCGTCAGCATTGCCTTCACATGCAGTGCCATGCTTTGCTTTGAAAGTTCTACATACTTAGTTGGATCTTCTTTTCGTAATGCAGCCGCTTCTTCTAATGTGAAACCAACTGGAACATAACCATTTAATGGGTCGTGTGCAGAAGTTTGATCGGTTAATACATCTGGATTAAAGCCTTTTTCAATCATCAATGGCAAAATTTCTGCAGCATTACCTAATAATCCAATCGATAATGCCTTTCCAGCCACTTTTGCTTCGTGTGCTAATTTCAAAGCTTCATCTAAATCATTAGTCTTTACATCAAGATAAGCGGTTTCAATACGGCGGTCAATTCTGGTCTCATCGACATCAATCGCTAAACACACTCCATCGTTCATTGTTACCGCCAACGGCTGAGCACCACCCATTCCGCCAAGTCCAGCAGTTAGTGTGATCGTGTGTTTTAATGTACCACCGTAGGCTTGACGTGCAAGCTCGGCAAACGTTTCATACGTTCCTTGGACAATTCCCTGGCTGCCGATATAGATCCAGCTGCCCGCTGTCATTTGACCGTACATCATTAGACCTTTTTTATCTAACTCGTGGAAGTGCTCCCAATTTGCCCAAGCTGGAACTAGATTGGAGTTAGCAAGAAGCACGCGCGGGGCATCCTTATGCGATTTCCATACAGCCACCGGCTTACCAGATTGAATCAATAAGGTTTCGTCATTCTCCAATTCTATCAATGTTTTCACAATGGCATCATAGGACTCCCAATTCCGAGCGGCCTTACCAATTCCGCCATAAACAACTAGATCCTCTGGTCTTTCTGCCACTTCTTGATCCAGGTTGTTCATCAACATCCTTAGTGCAGCCTCCTGAATCCAGCCTTTCGCATGTAATTCCGTTCCTTTATAATTTTTTATTACTCTTGATTTCGTCGTGTTTGTTTCCATCCATTCCACTCCCTTTATTTATTAATCTATATAT
>NZ_JBALSN010000018.1:0-13145 GCF_036966985.1 Neobacillus drentensis
CGTTAGTTCAATAAAGATATTTCAATTAAATCCCTAAAATAGTTATATACTCTTGATTTTTTAGTTGGTCTGTTATCCATTTTTTAAATTCATTTATTAAAAAAGTTAAACTTAAAATATTTTGCTCGTAGTTTTTTCTAAAATTTTTTCTGTTTCTCCCACAAACAAAAACCCTATCCTATTCTTTAATTCACTCTCAGTAGGGTTATTTGTTAAATATCGATTCAATCCCTCAAGATCGTTAAGGATTCGTTCCCAAATATCTTTATTAATTTCACTCATACCCCATAAACTATAATTTTTATAATTTTTTTCAATACATTTAGAAAGATATGTAAAAGTCTCATCTGTAAAATATTGGTAAAGTCATAACAATGTGCGATGGTAAAACTCCAATAGCAGATGCTTTAAATAATTTATAAGAATTCTTTTCTCATAAGAGTATATAAAATTTTCAAAAAAAGGCGGCTTATCATTTTTAGCAAGCTGCCTGTTTTTTATCAAAGAGAATAGTAACTCCTTGTATTTATTTCAAAATATTTAAAGCTTCCTTCGTAAATGAACGCAGTTCTTCGGTGTTACCTTCACGAATTTTTGCTACCCAAGCCGGATCGCTTAGTAGTGCTCGTCCAACGGCCACAAGATCAAACTCTTCTCGCTCAAGACGGTCGATCAGATTATCGATATCTGCCGGTTGTCCACCCTTACCTTCCGTGAATAAGCTCATGGCCTCAGAATCCAAACCAACTGATCCGACTGTAATTGCTGGTTTACCAGTAATTTTACGAGCCCAGCCAGCCAGGTTAAGGTCTGATTCCTCGAACTCTGGCTTCCAGAATCGTCGTGTTGAAGCATGGAAAATATCTACACCAGCCTCAGACAGCGGTTCAAGGAAAATTTTCAATTCATCGGGAGTCTTTGCTAGTTTGAAATTATAGTCGGTAGCTTTCCATTGAGAAAATCGGAAAATAATAGTGAAGTTAGGACCGACAGCTTGACGCACGGCTTTGATTACGTCTACAGCAAAACGTGTGCGACTTACTAGATCACCACCATATTCATCTGTACGCTTATTGGTTACGTCCCAGAAGAACTGGTCTATAAGGTATCCATGAGCGCCATGTATTTCCACTGCATCAAACCCAAGTTTCTTAGCATTAGAGGCAGCATTTGCGTAAGCTTGAATGAGTTCTTGAATCTCTTCGACGCTTAACGGTTCAGATACCTTTTCACCAGTTAAACTGATACCTGATGGACCGATTGGATTGACATCTGAATCTGGAAAATTTTTCTTTTCGCGCGCCATACCAGTGTGCCAAATCTGTGGAGCAATTTTCCCTCCAGCCTCATGTACTTCCTTAACAACTTGCGCCCATCCGTTTAGAGCTTCTTCACCATAAAAATGTGGGACATCAGGTTCTGCTCCAGCTGCAGGATGCTCAATTAGAGTACCTTCAGTGATAATTAAACCAACTCCGTTCTCAGCTCGTCGTCGATAATATTCAGCTACATTGGAACCTGGAATCCCATTCGGTGAAAACTTGCGGGTCATTGGTGCCATAACAAATCGATTTTCAAGCTTCAATTCTCCAATTTCAAATGAGGTAAATAATGGTTCAACAGATTTTGTTGATTTCATAAAATTCTCTCCTTTTTAAACTAATAAAATAATTGGTTAATCAAAAGTAGTCTCTGTAAGGAGTAGGAGACTTATTCTAACTACAATTTTTATTGGATTTAGTTTAAAATTCATTTTGTAAAATATTGAAGTCCTTTAAGACAACGAACAATATATAAATAGTTATAACAGATAAAAAAATTCCTTTTTCTATCAATTCACTTTCCTCCAGAATTTCAAATAAAAATTAGCCTCTCAATATTTTTTGTAACATTCCTTATTCAACTAATCTGCTCCGTTAGTGGAACAAGAAAAAAGCCGCCAAATGGCAGCTGGATCTTCAACTCTTGCACCCGTTAGTTAAGTACAATGCTTCACAATCTTGCTTTATTTATAGGGTATTGCATCATTACCAAATTAATTGATACCTCCATTTATCAACCCGTATAACTTACCTTTAGTACACTCATATTAACTTTGAGGTGTTTATATATGCCAAAAAAGAGTATTATTTATATTTGTTTATACTTCACTGCTTTGTGTGTTGTTTTTATGTACACCTGCTAACGAATCAAATATATCAGCATACTCGTCGTCTTTCGCACATCATATTCTTTGTTATTAAAGACAAAAGGACAAGGTCTTATTCATACGAAAGAAAGCGATTCTCTGTATTTGGAGAACCGCTTTTTTCTTATTTGGAAACGGATTTAACACCTAAATATTCTTCAAGTGTAATCCCGCGATTATTAATTGGTTTCGAAATGTTACCAACGTAACGAAGATGCCACGGCTCATGTTTATAACCCGTAATGGATTCTTTTCCTTTTGGGTAACGAACAATAAACCCATAATTCGCACTGTTTTTACTCAACCAATTCGCTTCTTTTCTGTTTCCGAAACAGGACGAAACTGCACATATTCCGTCAGTTCCGCTTACATCAATCGCTAAACCTGTTTGATGCTCACTTGTGCCCGGAATCGCACTGTATGTTACCGCTTTTTTAAATCCATCTCTTTTAACATAATTGTTAAACAATACTTTTTGTGTAGAATAAGAACGATACGCAGATACCCCACTTAAATAAATTCCATCTTTTTTTGCGGCAGCAAACATCTTTTCCAAACTTTTAGCCGCTTCCCATCTCATTTTACGTTTTTCAATTTTTTCTTTGAATAGATAAGGTACTTCCGGAAATACTAAATTCTTCGGTACATAAGTAACAGGTAAATAATATTTTTTATTTACAACGGTTGCTACCGAAGATGGATAGGGAGTTAAGGCCACAGCGCTTATTCTTGTTTTCCGTTTTTTATTAAGGTTTTTATCGGTTGGATTCGATATGTTCATTTGATTTATTTTGGGCGTCTTAGGTGAAGATGATTCATTTGATTTTTTGTTGCATCCAGTAAGACTAATTATTAAAAAGAACATCAAAAGGACACTGATGTTTTTCTTAATCACGTATCATAACCTCCTTTAAGGTTACTTTTATAATGTCCTATTAAAAGCAGGTTTAATCTTGGAAATTATTGAAGAATCCGTGCCGTTAGTTCAAAAAGAAGAAGCCAGCATAACGGATTGAATCCCTGATTCTGTATCCTGTCGTTGCTTGAGGGTATAACTTCTATGTAGGAACTGATATTCCGACTTGTTGTACCCCCTGGCAACTACAGTCCCGAAAAGCATCCTTTCGAGGGTGCTTTTTATAATGTCACAAAACATTACCAACTAATAATAGGCTGAAGTAAACTTTTGTCGAATATTACCATTAAAGGAGGAGATATTATGGCAAAGTTAATTACCGTTGATAGGGCAAAAGAAAAAGGGGTGCCGGAAATCTACTACATCCCCTTCGTTTCACCAGCGCCTCTAACTTGTCTTCGACGGAGACAGCTACCCCGACGATATTATTGAAAGCCACCAGTACAAATTCGCCAGGTTTAACTTCCACACGTAGCTGCTTCGTTAATGGGTTGATGTAATGCACCTTATCTGTTATTACCTCCTTTAAGCCGTCATCCCATACTGATAGCTTTGCCGCCAGATTATACTCCATTGCATAGGCTATAGCTGGTTAAACTCCTCCACTTCATACTCGTCAATTAGCGGCTTTGCTGGCCGTTGCTGATCCTTGTACATCTCTTGCTCCTTCTGTAATTAAACAAACATCTTGGTTGTGCGACCTGCCTTGTCGGCTGATCAAATATTATTGAATTATTCAATCTCCTTCTGTAACTAGCAAAGGGTGACATTATACTAGCGAATTGCGCCAATTCTGTTTGTAATCAGAATATGGAAAAGACAGAAACCATTTAATGGCGCGGACAGGTCTACATAATCTTAATTAAGCTGCTGATTTTTATCTGCAGCTCCAATGAAACATTATTATTTTCCTTCGTCTTATAGCTATTTATTATTATTCCTTACCGTAACTATTAGTTAGTTATAAATGATAATTTGAATTGAAGTTATACAAAAAAGCCNNGGCTTTTTTGTATAACTTTGTGAAGAACTGTACTTAAACTAATCTGCCACGCTAGTTTAAGCACATTCTTTCACAATCTCAATAGTTTAAAGCTTATTGGTACATAATCAAAACACCTTTAAATAAGAATTCGTAATATCTCACACGACTTGTATCAAAATGCTTAGCGTTGTAACCGCGTAAAACATACGCTAAGGTGTCCAGCTACTTCTGATTTTCCGAACGATTTCTTAGCGTATATTTTCGGCGTTTTGCTGGCAGTACCCCAAACAATATCAACACCAATACTACTTTTTAAAAGCAGTTTTATTATTCTCTAAACTTGATTTTTCAACATTTGTATTAGAACGGCGACGAGGGGTGTCTACAACAGTGGCATCTTCTATCGGATCACATCGACGGGATTGCACTACAAGAAGATCGTCAGGACTCAGCTCTCGTCCATCCTCAGCTAATAACATCATCCGCTTAGGTGAAAGGCCTGTTTTGGCATCAATGGCCCGGTTAATCATTTCACTATCATCGAATAAATGTTGCTGTCCCCATTGGCGCAGTGCTGATAGAACCAAAAGAAGATCGCGGCCTTTATCAGTCAATATGTAATTATGAGAATTACCCATCTCTGATTTATGAACCTCAAAAATTCCCTCATTGACTAATTTCTGTAAACGTGCAGAAAGAATATTCGTTGCTATACCAATGTGGGAGCGATAGTCATTAAATCGAGTTACGCCATGCATTGCATCTCGCAATATCTGCAAAGTCCATGTGTCACCAACAACGTTAAGGCTCCTATCGATAGGACATGGAGAATTAGCAAAATCGCTGCGTTTCATTTTAATTAACCCCTCCTTCTATTGATATAAGCCTATTGTATCCAGATATTACTACTTATAAGTTACATCAAAACAAAGTAAGCGTCAATAGCCCCTTATCCCTAACCAAGTGTCTGAGTTTAGCACGAACCAAGTTACATTAAACGAATACCTTATGGCAGTCTGCTAGCAACTATCAAATATGAGCAATATGACTAATCAATAGCGCTCTCAACTCATACTAAACCAATATCAAGCGCAATTACCAGCGTTTACCACTATAAACTTATGCGAAAAATATTTGCTCTCGGCATTAGACTATCAACAACTTAATAAATCAAACTAACCTTGAGCAAATATCTGCAACTATCCCTAATAGCCTATCAATTACCCTTTTAGATTTTTATTAAAAAAGGCCACCGCTGCACTAGAGGTCTGCTCAAAACCACTCAAATATGGATCGAAGTGGCCACCCGGGATCAGCAGCAGCTTCTTCGGCTCAAGCGCACGCTCATATGCTGATAGCGCTAAATCAGCCGGCGTAATCGTATCCTCAGTAGCCACCACCATTAAAAGAGGCGTAGGAGATATTTGATCAATCCAATGCCCGGGATCGTATGAGCGAGCACGGCGATTAGATTGAATCGTGACGATATTGTCCCATTTTCCCGGTGGAATATCTTGCAAATAAAAAGCGATAGCATCTGGACTACGGTAGGAAGCGCGCTCCTCAAGATTGGCACTCACAAAGCGTTGTGAAACTGGGGGATGACCTTTTGCTTGAGCAACTTCATCAGCCGCAAACTCTCGTTCAACTTGAGCAACCAAATGAGGAGCGATACGTCGACGTCCGCTCTCAAAACCACTTGTCGTTGGTACTTGAGTATAAACAGCACGAATTCGGCGATCGGTAGCGCCTAATACAATTGCATGTCCTCCTGAATAACTAGTACCCCAGATACCAATCTTCTCAGGGTTAACGACATCTAATGTCTGAAGATACGAAATCACGCGACGCCAATCTTCAATTTGACGATAAGGATCGATGTCTTGGCGAGGCTCTCCATCACTGTCACCAAACCCTCGATGATCATGCAAACAAACGACAAACCCAGCTTCAGCAATGCGGCGTGCAACACGCTCAATACCATGATACTTGGTACCGCCGAAACCGTGTGCCATAGTAATGGCAGGATGCAGGCCCTCGGTGCTCGGTGTATACAACCAAGCACCGAGATTAACGCCATCTGGTAGAGGAATATTAATATCCGTTCTAATAGTATCCATAGTTATTACCTTCCTTTGAATTGAGTAATATAAATTATTAAGTTATGCACCTGGCTTAGCAATCTTCTTGCTCGATGAGCCTAAGCCATAAAATGGTGATGATGAATAATCAGCCGATTCAGGACTCAGATCAACATCTGAGCGATTTCTAAGCATCAGTGTCGCCACTAGACTGATTAAAGTTAAAACACCAATATAGATACCCACTGAATATAATGACCCGGTCGATTTAACTAAAACCGCTGCAATCATCGGAGCAAATGCACCACCTATAATCGCTCCAATCGCATATGAGATGGCAATACCGGAATAACGTACATTGGCAGGAAATAGCTCAGCAAAATAGGCAGCCATTGGCCCATATGTAAACATCATTGCACACTGATAAACAGTAACGCCAAAGAATAGGAACCAGACATTACCACTCTGCATTGAGAGAAGCAGTGGGTACGTAGCCACTAATATCATTATCCAACCAATGATATAAGTGTTACGCCGACCAATACGATCAGAAAGCGCAGCAGAAATATAAACAGCGACAACCCAAAACAAACCGGAAAAAGTAACAATCCCAAAAGCCGTTCCTTGGCTTAAAGGAAATGGGTGTGATGCGGAAGTAACATAACTCTGCCAAAACCCTCCTGCCACTATATAAGATGGCCCACTATTACCCGCGTAAACTAGTGCTGATATAATCACTAACAATGCATTATTACGAAATAATTGTCTTACTGGTAGACGACGAGTAGCCCCTTCCTTCGCCATTTGAACAAAAACAGGAGACTCATCAACACGGCGTCTAACCTTATTACCTGCATAGATCAAAACAGCACTCATTAAAAATGGTACTCGCCAGCCCCATTCCAAAAATGCTTCTTGGCCTACAATCGCTGTCATACCAGCAAGAGCGCCTGTTGAGAGCAACAAACCCATTGGCGCGCCTATTTGCGGAGACGCACCGAATCGACCACGTTTCCCCTTCGGTGCTGACTCAACTGCCATCAATACAGCTCCACCCCACTCACCTCCTGCAGATAAGCCTTGAATGATCCGCATCAATATGAGTAAGACTGGAGCGGCAAATCCAATTTGAGCGGCTGTTGGAATAAAACCAATCAAAATTGTGGCCCCCCCCATCACGTACAACGTAATTACCAACATACGTTTACGCCCAATTTTGTCACCAAAATGGCCTGCAAGGATTGCACCCATTGGACGGAATAAAAAACTGATACCGATTGTTGCTAATGACAATAGGAAAGCGGACTGAGCGCCAAATTCCTCATAGTACAGTGGCCCAAACACGATTGCGGCGCACTGTGCATAAAGGAAAAAATCGTACCATTCAATCGCGGTTCCAATCCCCGTCGCAAATAAAATGCGTCTTCTCTCCTTGTTCCCATTTGTCTGTGTTGCCTTCATTGTAATGTCTTCTAGAGCGTTATTACTTTTCATTATGTTCCTCCTTAACCCCTTAATTAATTTACTAAAATTTAACTCGCGAATTGTCAGCGTTTTCAATTCAGTGATACTAGTTGCAATTCGCAAGTTAAATTGTTAGTATTTTCAGTATAGTGATGTTAGTTGCAATTTGCAAGTAACATTGTTAATATTTTCAGTATAGTGATATTAGTTGGAATTCACTAATTATTTTAAAGTAAAAGGAGATCCTTAATATGAAAGTAACATTCAAATCAATGACCACTGAATTAAAAGCCGGCGTTTTGTGGGTAAGCATCGACAACCCGCCAATGAACTTGATCGATGAAAAATTCGTTCAAGATCTCATCACGCTGCTTGACGAAACACAAAAAGATGATAAATGTCGAGTTATCGTTTTCCGTAGCTCAGATCCAGACTTTTTCATTCCCCACGTTGACATGAACAAAATCGCAGAATACACAGCAGTAGCCGCGACATCAGGTGGGCCAGATGACATTAGTCTTGGTGCGCTGTATCGTCGATTAAGCGAGTCTCGCCCAGTTACTATCGCAATGTTAGAAGGACGTGCACGAGGTGCTGGTGGGGAATTTCTATATGCTTGTGATATGCGTTTTGCTTCGCTTGAACATGGCGTTATCGGTCAACCTGAGATCGGAGTTGGCGTCTATCCTGGTGCCGGCGCCATTCAACATCTTGTACGCCTGTGTGGCCGTGGTAATGCTATGGAAGTCATCCTAGGATCAGACGATTGGAATGCTCAAGAAGCTGAACGCATTGGACTAATCAATCGAGCAATTCCTCAAAATGAACTATTACCTTTTGTCACCGCACTTGCTGAAAGAATCGCTAAATTCCCAGAAGCAGCGGTTCGACTTGCCAAAAGAAGAATCAATGCCGCAGGACTTCCACCCAAAGAAGACGTTCAAGTGGACTCTGGCTTTTTCCAAATTCTAGCCCGTGATGACTCAAGCGCAGCGCGCATTGCCGCCCTCAACGAACGTGGTTTTCAGACACGTAGTCGTGCCGAGTTGGAATTCGGCGATGTCTTAGGAGAAATTTAACATGGACATGAACGGAAAATCTGTGTTTATAGCCGGCGCAGACGGTGGGATAGGTCAGCCACTGTGTCAACTATTTACGCAAGCAGGTGCAAAAGTATTCCGTGGAGTAATGCATGAAAGCACTATGCCACTGACTGTAAGTATCGATGTTACCAATCCAGCCAGCGTCGCTTCGGCTGTCAATATCACGGGACCACTTGACTTAGTTATTAATGCCACAGGTATTTTTCGCCATCCTGTTAATAATCCCGAAGAAGGAATTCTAGTGGACAAAGACGAATTCGAAGTCAACTGCTTCGGTATGTTAAGACTTGCTCATGCATTTTTACCGTCTCTTCGTCAACGCGCCAACAGCCGTTTAATCAACCTTCTATCAGTCGCTGCTTGGGTTGCCCTTCCCTCGCACGCAGGATATGCAGCATCTAAAGCAGCCGCTTGGTCATATACCAACTCATTACGACTAGAGTTTGCTCAATATGGCGTTGGTGTAACTGGCGTGATACTCGGCTACACGGATACTCCGATGACACAACATATCAATGGCCCGAAAATCACACCGGATGTTATTGCCCAAGCTATTTTTGAGGGTATTAAAAATGAGGAAGATGAAATTCTCTGCGACAAACGGAGTCAAGACGTAAAATCAATGCTATCTGATGACCTTGAACTCATCTATCGTCCTCTATTGAATAAAACAAAACAGGAGGCACAATATTGAACCCTATAAGCGACGCACCCAATGAGTTTTCCTTTTACCCCGACCTTAACGGCACCACTTTTCTTGTAATAGGAACAGGAAGCGGTATTGGACAACAAATCGCGCAAGGACTTGATCACAACGGTGCTTCTGTTGTCTGCGCTGACATTGACGAAGCAGCTGCAAAGACCGTAGCCGCGAAGTTACAACAATCTCTCGCCATTGCAATGGATGTCACTAATCCCACAGCAATCGCAGAGGTCTTTGATAAAGCTGAATCAACATTCGGTTCTCTTCATGGTGTCATTGATGTGGTCGGCATGCTAAAACCGAAACCCATTGCAGAAGCGGATGAAGCACACTGGAAATGGCATTTTGAAATTGTCTTTGATCATGCAAGAAGAGTGGCCAAAGAAGCAATACACAGACTTAACCCTGGCTCAAGTGTTACCTACGTAACCTCAGCGGGAGGGTTTGCTGGCGTTCCGAATAATGCACCTTATGCTGCAGCCAAGGCGGCACAAATTTCCTTGATTCGAAGTGCGGCAGTAGAATTTGCAGCAAAGGGAATTCGCGTAAACGGCGTAGCCCCTGGAGTCATAGGCAACCCTAGAATGGAAGCCTTTCTCGACTCATCCGGTAAACGTGAAGCCACTGAAGCAGTCATTCCAATGAGACGCCTAGCACAACCACGAGAGGTCGCAGACTCATTGCTATTCTTAAGTAGTCGATCTGCCTCGTACATTACCGGTCAAGTCATCGTTATCGATGGTGGCGTCCAAAATAGTTGGCCCTATCCCCCTATATAAGATCATTTATTTTTACAATAAAACGGTATAAGCCCGTTGATCATGGACAAGCGTGTTGATATAGTCATCACATATATCAACACGCTTGTCTTCATTTTTAGGTTTTTTATACTCATATGTTCCTTAACGTTGTAAATAGCAGTTTCCTGACGCTACCCCTTTACGTCGAATTCAAATCTTTTCGTGATTTGTATGCGATCCCCGTTTCGACTTTTAATAAATAAACTTCGCTCTCCCTCTTCTTTTCCTTTCCGCCTTTGGTTGCGCTTTGCGTATCGGCGTTGTTTGAAAATGTGTCAGCACTTCGCTATTATTTTCTAAACTCTTCAGAAACCTTTCCTTTGGTGTCATGGATCGTTTTAACGCTTTTCTTTCACCTCGTGTCATATTAAACCTCCACATAATACATACATAATTTAAATACCAGAAACACTTGCAACTTTTCATACTATTTTTCCAACATCTCTTTTTCTTTTCGCTCGAATCAATGTACTTTTACTTATATCTGTCATTTCAACAACTTCTGAATAAGTGTGCGTTTCAAGCAACTTTAAAGCATTTTCTATTTTAGCTTTTTTATGAACCTTTGGTCTTCCTTCACGAAAATCATCACGTTTACGAGCTAAAGCTTTACCCTCTTGGGTCCTCTCGACAATGAGATTGCGCTCCATCTCACTCACTGCCAACATGGTTTGCAAGAAGAACCTGCCCATGGTTGTATCTTCTAATAGGCCTACATTTAAGACATGCACTCGCACATTTTTTTTAAATAGAGATTCGACTACAACTATTCCTTCTGCAGTGTTACGAGCCAAACGATCTAATTTTGTTACGACAAGAGTGTCTCCCTCTTGCAAATCCTTCAGGCATTTCTGAAACTCTGGGCGTTCTGTTTTTGTACCAGTGAACTTCTCTCTATAAATGAACTGGCAACCTTCATTTTCTAATATGTTAAGTTGACTCTGTAAATCCTGACCTAAAGTGGATACACGTGCATAGCCTATCTTTCTTTTCTTATTCATGAACAAATTCCCCCTTAAACATTAGCAAAATATGTACCTATTTATGACCCTTTGTTATGACACCTTTCCATACCTTGATAATACTACACCGTGTTTTTGGTATCAATACTTTTAAGTTATGACACTTACCACTGTTTTTTGATAAAATAAAAAGACCCCTTTAAATAAAGAGGTTTAAAAATCGTCTGAGTGGTCTCAGCCGCCGTTAAAACACTAGGACTGAAAGTCGAAAAGTGATGTTCCCATCATGGCCGATATGCCCCCGTACACGTACTTTACCAGGCCTCTCTGGAACGACATTATGGACCTGCATGCTAGCAGCCCCCTGAAATGGCACAAATTGACCGCCTTCAAGTTTTAATTCGGTAATCGATACAAACACCCTACTCGAGGTAGTACTGTTCGGCACGTTCAAGACCTTCTCGAAACCTCCACCGTTATCAGTGAGAGTATAAGTGTGTGTTACACCTCCACGATATTCACCGGCGTCGTAATAATCAGGCTCCACAGGTGTCTCAACTGACCTCCCAACCTGCTGGTGTCCATTGATTCCGTTTTGATAATACGGATTGTAATTATACGGATTGTAATTATACATAAGCTACCTTCCTCCTTTTTTTGTTTTGTGTATCAATTTAAATTATGAAAAATATGGAAAATCGCTCCAATATGAATTTGCTCATTTTTGGGTAAGTAGGGGGGTTCTTTAGTTAGTAGCCTTAAGTTTCGACACCAATGGAAAAATGGGGAAAATAATTAAAAGAGAAATGCCTTGTAGTGGAGAGATTGTAAAGGTAATGGATATTTTGTCACAGATTTGAAATTTGCAGGTAAATGGAAATATCTATCGAATTATTAATTTGTATAGAAGGGGGAGCCATAATGTCAAAAGAAAAAAAGAAAGTGAAAAGCGTAGCACACGAAGTATTGCTTGCAAAATATTTTGAGGAGAGGATTTATAAAAAGAATAAGATCTACAGAGTTACTATTGAAAACAAGCCGCTATTTATGCTCATAACACCTGAGGGATTCGAAATCTATTTTGCTAAGAAAACAGTATCTGGCGAAGAAGAGGTTTTAGAAAAAGTGGAACTTAAATATTCTTTTTCGTGGGAAGACTTTTCTTCTGTAACGGTTGATAAGTTTGCACTTTCGACTTTGTATCAATTTAACACAGGTTTCACTTTAAAGGTTGATGCTTCAAATGACCTAACTGAAGAATTACGATCACACAACATCCCTGTAACTTTCCTTGAACGGAAATGGTATAACAAAATATTAGGATTTCGATTTTCGGTCTGCCCAGATGTTTGCCTTTTGCTTTGGCCGATTCAATTCCTTCTCGTTGCCTTCTATTAATATCCTCTCTTTCTTTTTCAGCAACAAACGAAAGTACTTGTAAAACTAAATCAGAAACAAATGTGCCTAAAGTATCTTTGTGTTGCGTCGTATCGAGTAATGGCATTTCAATTACCTTTATATCAGCTTTTATTTCTGAAGTTATAGTTTCCCACTCTTTTTTAATTTCTTTGGAGTTACGGCCGAAACGATCAATGGACTTAATATAAAGTAAGTCACCTTCCCGTAAACACTGTTTTAATGCGGTGTATTGAGGGCGATCAAAATTTTTACCGCTTTCTTTATCAATGAATATATCCCTTTCATTAATACCTAATTTAAGCATTTCATTTAGCTGCCGATCAATGTTTTGGTCTTTACTGCTTACACGAATGTAACCAAATGTTTTAGTTGTCATTTTGTAATTATCTCCTTGATGCCGTTTGGTTACTTAAATTATAACGCGATAGTTTATAAAGGTAAGCGTCTTTTATAAACGTTTGTAAAAATCTTTTTATACCTTTAAAAGCTAGTAAAATATTATTTTATTAAGCAGTCTATAAGTG
>NZ_JBALSN010000019.1:0-6304 GCF_036966985.1 Neobacillus drentensis
ATCAATAGCAGCATCTCCGTAAGCCTTAGAGTTAGACATTTGTTTCTCCTCCTAAACCTAAATAAGAAAACATTCATCATTTAAGTAAGTAATATGATACTTCATTATTTATGCCCTCATTTGTAATAAAAAGGAATGCTCAGCAGAAAAAATCAATAAATTTTTTTCGACTTGAATAATAATTATCAAAAAAGAATAGTGATTTTCAAAACACTTTCTCTGTATATTAAATCACACTTTCCGATATTTTTGTGAACTTTTTTTGAATAATTTTATACAAAATTGTGACAGGATTCATTATTTAATGACTGAGGTATGAATTTTACGGTTAAAACCTCTTATTTTAAAAAAAGAAACCTTCTATACAATATACCCATATCTATTACTAACAGACTAAAAGCAAAGTTACAACTATTTCCACTATAATAATAGTGTTAATTATTTATTATTCAGGACCTTTTTTATTTATAAAAGTTATTTAATAATCTTACTTAATTTCTGTTCATTTTCGACATTATTCGGTATTATTAATAGGGAATTTAATAATCTTGTCTTTTCCATTTATTATACTGTCAGGTTTATCCAATGACAAATTATTGAACTATTTAAGAGGTGACTTTTTTGCGACGATCTTTGAAGTGGTTAGCGGTTGCCACTACCATCGGAATGATTTTTATCCTAATTGGCGGTGCATTAGTGACAAAGACCGGTTCTGGAATGGGCTGCGGAAGATCTTGGCCACTTTGTCATGGGAAATTCCTTCCGTTGGCAATAACACCAGAATTGGCTATCGAACTTGCCCACAGGCTTGTTTCCGGAGTAGGTGGAATTATGGTTCTCATTCTATCGGTTTGGTCATGGAAGGCGATAGGGCATATAAGAGAAACAAAATTTCTTTCATTCCTTTCCTTTTTCTTTTTACTTTTACAAGCATTAATTGGGGCAGCTGCAGTAAAATGGGGACAATCAAGTTTTGTCCTGGCCTTACATTTCGGTATTTCTCTTATCTCCTTTTCATCAGTGTTATTGTTAACACTTTTAATTTTTGAAATTGATAAGAAATTTAATGCAGAAAAACTTTATATTGATAAGCGAATGGGGGTTCATATTGTCGGTGTTTCCATTTATAGTTATCTGGTTATTTACACTGGTGCACTAGTGCGTCATACGAAGTCTAGTCTGGTTTGTCGGGACTGGCCATTATGTTTAAATGACGCCCCTGCTTTACCCTCTAACTTGTACGAATGGGTGCAAATGGGGCACCGGGCAGCTGCTGGTCTGATTTTTATCTGGATTACTTATATCCTTATTTTGACGGTCCGCCATTATAAAGAGCAAAAAGTTCTTTATTGGGGATGGATAATTTCTTTCATCCTGGTTTCCTTACAAGTGATTGCTGGTGCTTTAATCATTTTTACTAGTTTAAATCTGTATATTGCTCTTTTGCATGCTTTCTTTATTACCTGCTTATTTGGAGTTTTGAGTTATTTCCTTTTGTTATATTCGAGATCTAAAAGAAATTATCAGTAAAAAAGTTGCTAGGGATAATGTATCCCTAGCAACTTTTTTAGTTTTTCGTTAATTCAATTAATAGATCACCTGTTAATATTGCATCCCCGCTTGATACATAAATATCCTTCACAATCCCTGAAAACGACGCTTGAACGGTTGTTTCCATTTTCATCGCTTCGGTAATCATTAAGTGATCACCGCGTTCCACTTTTTCACCTTTTTCGACGAGCACCTTAACCACGGTTCCCGGCATCGTTGCAGCTAATTGATTTTCATTTTTCGGATCAGCCTTTAACCTAGCCACTACCGTAGATTTAATACTCTCATCCTTGATGGATACTTCCCGCGGCTGACCATTTAATTCAAAATAAACTACTCTCGTACCGTCAGCTTGAGGATGACCGATAGAGACGAGTTTAACAATTAGTGTTTTCCCTGTTTCAATTTCAACTTCAATTTCTTCACCCAGTCGCATTCCATATAGGAATGTTGGTGTATCAAGTACTGAGATATTGCCATATTGTTCATCTATTTTCATGTACTCCATAAATACCTTAGGATATAGAGCATAAGAAATAATCTCAAAATCAGTCACTTGTCTGCCAAGTTCTTTAAATAATTTTTCCTTTATTTTCTCTAAGTCCACAGAATCAAGCAGTTCACCTGGGCGAACTTCCAATGGTTTTTTTCCTTTTAAGATTACTTGTTGCAAGCCTTCTGGAAAACCACCATATGGCATGCCAAGCGATCCTTCAAATAGTTCAACAACTGAGTCCGGGAAATCCAGCGTATCTCCCTTTAATAGCACGTCTTCCTCAGTTAAATCATTTTGAACCATAAATAATGCCATATCTCCAACGACCTTTGATGAAGGGGTAACCTTGACAATATCCCCAAACATCTGATTTACCCGTGCATACATTTCTTTTACTTCATCCCAACGGTCACTGAGGCTAACCGCTCTAGCTTGTTGCTGGAGATTGCTATATTGACCTCCTGGCATCTCATGTTGATAAATTTCAGTATGTGGGGAAATCATTCCACTTTCAAAATCTTGATAATACTTGCGTACATCTTCCCAATAATAAGACAACTTCTCCAACGCATCGATATTTACTTGTGGTTTCCTCGGCGTCCCCTCAAGTGCATAAAATAATGAATTGGCACTAGGCTGGGATGTTAAGCCTGCCATTGTTCCCAAAGCCGTGTCAACAATATCTACTCCTCCATCTATTGCCCTTGCATACGTATAAAGTCCATTTCCGCTCGTATCATGAGTATGAAGATGGATTGGAATATTAACTGTTTCTTTTAGCTCAGAAATAAGTCTGTACGCTGCCTCAGGCTTTAATAATCCAGCCATATCTTTAATTCCTAGTATATGTGCCCCTTGAAGTTCCAACTCTTTTGCCAAGTTTTTATAATACTGAAGATTGTATTTCGTCCTTGTCTGATCTAAAATGTCGCCTGTATAACAAATTGATGCTTCAGCAATTTTACCAGTTTGTCGAACTGCATCAATCGCAACTTCCATTCCCTTTACCCAGTTTAAACTATCGAAAATTCGAAAAACATCAATTCCACCTGAGGCAGATTGATCCACAAATTCACGGATCAGATTATCAGGATAATTTTTATATCCTACAGCGTTCGCACCACGTATCAACATTTGGAATAATACATTTGGAATTTTTTTACGAAGTGATACTAATCGGTCCCATGGATCTTCTTTTAAAAAGCGGTATGCCACATCAAAAGTTGCTCCACCCCACATTTCAAATGAAAATAAGTCTGGCAAAAGTTTTGCAGAGGGCTCAGCGATATGTAGAATATCGGTCGTCCGCAAACGGGTAGCTAATAATGACTGATGTGCATCACGAAAGGTCGTATCCGTTAATAATACATGTGGTTGATTCTTTACCCACTCGACAACACCTTCTGCACCGAACTTATCAAGGATTTGTTTGGTCCCCGATTGATACGGCAAATCATATGGTAAATTAGGTATTCTTGGCTTTGAAAATACTGGTCTTTTCTTCTTCTCAATACCTGGGAACCCATTTACGGTTACTGTTCCAATGTACGATAACATTTTTGTCCCACGGTCTTTACGAAACGGGAAAATAAACAATTCCGGAGTTGTATCAATAAATGAAGTATCATATTCGCCATTCCTAAACTTTTCATGCTTCACGACATTTTCTAAGAACGGGATATTTGTTTTTATCCCTCTAATTCTGAATTCCTGCAAATTGCGAACCATTTTTGAAGCTGCTTGCTCGAAGGTCAATGCCCAAGTTGATAGTTTTACTAATAATGAGTCATAATAGGGGGTAATAACAGCACCCTGAAAGCCATTTCCTGCATCCAGACGTACTCCAAAACCTCCACCTGAACGATAGGCCATAATTTTTCCTGTATCAGGCATAAAATTATTTAGCGGGTCTTCCGTTGTTACCCTTGACTGAATCGCAAATCCATTAACTTGGATTTTTTCTTGTAATGGTATACCGACTATCGGACCATGTATTTCATGACCTTCCGCAATCAATATTTGCGTTTGGACGATATCGACGCCTGTTACCATCTCAGTGACTGTGTGTTCTACTTGAACTCGTGGATTTACTTCAATAAAGTAAAAATCATTTCCAGAAACAAGAAACTCTACGGTACCTGCGTTCAAGTAATTTATATTTTTCATCAATTTTACAGCAGCGTCGCAAATTCTTCCTCGTAACTCGTCAGATATGGATACGCTTGGAGCAACCTCTACAACCTTTTGATGGCGCCTTTGGACGGAACAATCGCGGTCAAAAAGGTGAACTATATTCCCCTGCTTATCACCAATAATTTGAACTTCAATATGCTTTGGATTTTCAATTAATTTTTCAAGATAGACTTCGTCATTTCCAAAAGCAGCTTTTGCTTCTGACTTTGCCCTTTCAAATGCTTCACGGATTTCATCTACTTGTTTTACAATTCTCATCCCGCGGCCGCCTCCGCCAAGAGAAGCCNNCTTCCACAAAGTCTTCTACCTCATTTACCTCTTTAACCGGACCTGGGCTTCCTGGAATGACTGGTATTCCGGCAAGCTCTGCCTGATGCCTTGCTTTGACCTTATCTCCGAACATATCTAATTGTGTTACCTGAGGTCCAATAAAAATAATTCCTTCTTCTTCACAACGCTTAGCAAAATGAATATTTTCAGACAAAAAACCATACCCTGGATGAATGGCATTAGCTCCGCTTTTTTTGGCGATTGCAATGATGTCGTCAATGTCTAAATAGGCATCAATTGGTTTTTTTCCTTCCCCTACGAGATAAGCCTCATCAGCCTTGTAACGATGATAAGCTCCGGAATCCTCTTTCGAATAAATCGCAACAGTTCGAATATTCAGTTCTGTGCAGGCACGAAAAACCCTTATGGCAATTTCCCCTCGGTTGGCTACCAATACTTTATTAATTTGTCTAGTCACAAAAGCACCTTCTATTCTATGTATTTTTAAAAACGCGAAGAGCATAAATGTCCTTCGCGTTTTAATTAAATATAAAAAACCTTACCATCTTTTTGATTAACCCGTTTATCAATATGTTCCTGGTTATTTTTATATTTCTTTTCATATTTATTGAACATAGAAACATTAACAAGGATTCCGGTCGCTGCTGCAAGTACTAAAAGCGATGACCCGCCATAGCTTACATATGGCAGAGTGACCCCTGTTAATGGAATTATTCCAGATACTCCTGCTAGATTTACAAATGTCTGGATTCCAATCATACTTGATATACCAATCGCAAGAAGACTTCCGAAAGGATCTTTACACTGTAATCCTACATATATCCCTCTTAAAACAATATAGAAAAGGAGTATAATTACGAAACCAACACCCCATATCCCCAACTCTTCAGCAATAACGGCCATAATGAAGTCAGTATGTGATTCCGGTAAATAGCCAAGTTTTTGGATACTCTTTCCCAAACCCAATCCATTAACACCACCAGAGCCAATCGCAATGTATGAGTTTGCTAGATGAAAACCTGCATTATTTACAACATCTTCAGCAAAAGGATTATCTAAAATAGCAAAACGGTCAGTACGCTTTTCAGAAAATATCTTATCTTTTGCAACTAAACCAATTGGCACCAAAACTATAAGAGCAATGATTAGTAATTTTAAGATACTTTTAGGATTCAGCCCTGAGCAAAAGGTTATCATTGCAGCAATTGCTGCAATAATAAAAGCTGTACCATAATCAGGCTGTAAAATAATAATCCCGCATATGATAAATAAATAAATTAACGGAGGAAGAACACCTTTATTCAGTTGATTTATATAGGCTTGCTTTTTCGCGTATACTGCTGCTAAATAAATAATCACCGCAAGTTTGACAAATTCAGATGGCTGCAGGCGAAATGTGCCGATTTGATACCAACTTTGGGCACCACCAACAATTACTCCAAAAGGAATTAATCCTAAAAGGATAACGATAGACCCAATTACCATAGGAACCTGAAACCCTTTTGTAAACTGCATTACCTTATATGGCATAATTGCTGTAAAAAGAAAAATTAGTGTAAAAATCAACAACCAAATTTTCTGCTTTTGATAAAAATAATCACTTGGAACTTCGTATCTTTGTACGGCGGATGCCATGCTTGCACTGTAAATCATAACCAGTCCAAAGGTGCACAAAAGGACAGTAGCAATAATTAAAGTATAATCATATGATTTCAATATTTTTTTTAGCATTAAATGGTCCTCATTTTCAATATTGATTTATATCATTCTATT
>NZ_JBALSN010000020.1:0-1869 GCF_036966985.1 Neobacillus drentensis
AACATCAATTGACTAATAAGAGCAATAAATAGAAGGACTGTATCGAAACAAAGACCCGAAAGAAATAGAATATTTCGGTCCTTAGGTGCTAACTTCCAGACGGATGACATATCGGTTTCTAGGACAACAAAAAATAAACGATGGCTAACTTCCACTTTCGTCGGCAGGTTATGTGCTCTCATGGCCAAAACATGACCTAACTCGTGAACCAGAACTAAAATAAATGTAAACGTCATCCAAAGTATTACGTTTAGTACCATAATATCAAAAACAAATATGTCTTTATGATGAGGGAATAAAGAAGGATGAATTGCAAAAAGTATCAGATTAAAAACAAATAAAAATACATATACAGGGTAAGTAAACTTATTAAAAAACAATTGTCCCAACTTAGGCGGAATCCTTAATATTCCGAAACCTTCCTTGGGTGGTTGCTTTTTTTCAAGCTTCACACCATCAATTTCATGAACCAGTTCCAATTCTAAAAGCTGTTCAGCAAAATCAAGGAGATCAATTACTTCTGTAGGATAGTTCTTCTTAAGTGTTTGTTCAATCTCTCCAATTTGTTCACCTTGATTAATTAAATTGATTGCATCAACACAAACTTTGGGCATTTCGTAAAAATCACCAGAAAGTGTATCCTCAATGATGTAATGTTTTTTATCCTTTCGAATGACAATTGGAACCAACAATAGACGTGAATCAAGCGTAATTCCCATTTAAACACCCTTTTACTTGTATTTGACCCATTAAAGAAGGATGCTAGCATTCGCTAACATCCATCCTCCTTAAGGCTTAATTCCTACATATGGACACCACCAGCAAGTCGTCTTTACTTTCTTTAACTTACGGATTTTCATTGGTCCACCTCCTTAAGTTTTTCTCACTTATTAGTCCATGGATATCTATTATGGAATTCAACCCAAGCTGGGAATACTTTTTTAAAGACTTCCACAAGCGTCGGATCAAATTGAGAACCATTTCCTTCAATAATACGTTGATAGGCCACTTCTACCGGCATTGCCGCTCGATAGGATCTCGATGATGTCATGGCATCAAACGCATCTGCAACCGAGGCTACTCTCGCCAGTATTGGAATTTCATTTCCCTTTAATTGATCAGGATATCCTTTACCATCCCAACGTTCATGATGAGAACGAATTACACAAATACTTTCCTTAATTCCCTCAACATTTTGAACTGCTTCGGCCCCTACACTTGGATGTGATTTAATAATCTCAAACTCTTCATTTGTTAATTTTTCAGGTTTCATTAGGATTTGATCTGGAATATGAACTTTACCTATATCGTGGAGCAGGCATGCATAATAAAAGGATTTTTGTTCTTCTTTTGAAAGTCCCCCTAATTCTTGAACTAATAATAGGGCGTAACTAGCGACACGTTCACTATGTCCCCTAGTGTATGGGTCCTTCAGTTCAAGGGTAGCTATTACCCCCTTAACAATCCCCTGCAGTTGATTATCATACGATGTACTTATCGCTTTGACATAACCTTGGAAGCGGACTAATAAAAGGAAAGACACAATAGATAAAATAACGATTAGTATAATCGGAACGATAAGAATAGAAATACCTAAAATAATACTAGTAAGAGTATATTTTATGATGATCCCAAAACTCACTAACCAGAAGTATCTTTTACTAAGGAAAAGAGGTAATGTTAACATTAAAAATATCTCTACAACATTACCGCTGGAGTATTCATCGCCTCTACCGAAATAGGTAAAAATATCAACAGTGAAAGCAGTTACTAGATAGCAGGTAATGAAGACAAATTTAATCATGGATTGCTTATTCATCTTACTTAAGTAGTACATAATAGGTATTAATATTAATAATACTACATAGT
>NZ_JBALSN010000021.1:0-24450 GCF_036966985.1 Neobacillus drentensis
ATTATAAACAGGTGTTGATTAATCAATCAATATTAATTTTTAAAGCATCATGTTGAAGCTACTTTTGGAATAATAAAAGTAAATTAACATCAAACTGGAGGCCTATTTATGGACCGCATTGAAAAGAGCAAGGAAAAATACAAACAGCTATTTGGAAATGGGGTACCAGCCGTATACGCCGCCGATCCTGATTGTCAAGACATTCTTAGCCGCTTCATTTTTGGAGAAGTCTTTTATCAAGGTAATCTGGATGACAGGCAACGTGAGCTTATCACTTTAGTAGTGCTTACTACTAACCAAACGCTACCTCAGCTCAAGGCACATGTTGGTGCAGCACTAAACGTTGGGCTGACACCTGTTGAAATTAAAGAGGCTGTTTACCAGTGTGCTCCATATATCGGATTTCCCAAAACATTAAACGCCATCAGTGAAGTCAATGAGGTTTTCAAAGCAAAGAATATTCCTTTACCAATAGAAAGCCAAAAGACTGTAGAAGAAGAAAATCGCTTTGATAAGGGACTATCCGTACAGGTAGAGATTTTTGGTGAGATAATCGCAAAAATGCAAGAGGCTACCCCATCAAATCAAAAGCATATACAGGAATACCTTTCCGCCTTTTGCTTTGGAGATTTCTACACTCGAGGCGGACTTGATTTGAAAACACGAGAGTTGCTGACACTCTGCATCGTAAGTAGCCTTGGCGGTGCTGAAGGACAAGTAAAGGCACATGTGCAGGGTAACCTAAATGTGGGCAATGACAAGGAAACATTGATCACCGCCATCACTCACTGCCTTCCATATATGGGCTTTCCGAGAACACTGAACGCCTTAGCATGTATCAATGAAATTATTCCAGAAAATTAAGAAAGAAGTAGAATAAGGGCTGACACCTATTATTGTAAAACTTTTACCCGGCAGGACTGACAAAAATATAACAATGCAAAGGAGACAAAAGCATGTTTAATGAAACTTACCAATTATCAAATGGTGTAGAAATTCCAAAATTAGGTCTTGGTACCTGGCTGCTTAACGATGCAGAGGCAGCACAGGCGGTGCGTGATGCGGTATCTGTTGGATATCGTCATATTGATACTGCTCAGGCATATATGAATGAAGCTGGTGTAGGCGAAGGAATCCGTTCCTGTGGTGTCGAAAGAGAAGAACTATTCGTCACGACAAAGGTTGCTGCAGAAGCAAAGACCTATGATGCAGTTACGAAGTCTATTGATGAATCTTTAGCAAAGTTGGGACTTGATTACATTGACCTTCTGATTATCCATAGCCCACAGCCTTGGATGGAGTTCCGTGAGGAGAACCGTTACTTCGAGGAAAACAAAGAAGTATGGAAAGCATTGGAGGATGCTTATATGACAGGCAAGTTAAAGGCAATCGGTCTTTCTAACTTCCTTCAGGATGATGTAGAGAATATTCTTGCAAGCTGCGAGATCAAGCCTATGGTAAATCAGATATTGGCCCATGTGAGCAATACTCCTTTGGACCTAATTGAATTCTGCTCGAAAAATGACATCCTAGTAGAGGCATATTCACCAATTGCACACGGTGCAGTTCTCGATAATGCAGAGGTAAAAGTAATAGCGGATAAGTATGGAGTATCTGTTGCTCAGCTTTGCCTACGTTATGATATCCAGCTTGGTCTTGTAGTAATTCCTAAGACGGCAAATCCGGACCACATGAGAAACAATGCAGAGCTTGATTTTGTTATCAACGATGAAGATATGGAAACTTTGAAGAATGTAGAGCACATTCAGAATTATGGTGAGCATAGCTTCTTCCCGGTATTTGGCGGGAAATTAAAATAAAAAGCAAACACATGATTAACAATAAAAAAAAATTTATTGGAGGAATTAAAAATGGCAAAACATGAAGAAGTTAAAAATGGCGTTATTTTCCCAGTAGGCGAGAAAAATGAAGCATATGCACAATTTTTTGTGGGACAAAGTTATCTTAAAGGATTAGTTGCTGATCCTAAAGTTAATGTTGGTGTAGGGAATGTGACCTTTGAACCAGGATGCAGAAATAACTGGCATATCCATCGTGATGGATTTCAAATTTTATTGGTAACAGGCGGCGAAGGTTGGTACCAAGAAGAAGGAAAGCCTGCTCAATTCTTAAAAGCTGGTGATGTTATTGTCACCCATGATGGTGTAAAACACTGGCATGGCGCTGCAAAAGACAGTTGGTTTGAACACATTGCAATCACGGCCGGTACGCCTGAATGGTTGGACCCAGTATCAGATGAGGAATATAACAAAGTAAAATAATAGTTGAGTTAAAGAAAGCCCTGATAAACAGGGCTTTTATAATATCAATCCTAAGCAATATGATGTGTTCTTATAGAAAGGAGTAATAATTTTGGAAAGACCATATATAATCTGTCACATGCTAACTTCATTGGATGGAAAAATCGTTGGAGATTATTTGAAGGAAGAACGAGCTGCTTATTTTAGAGATTTATATAAAAAAATCCATGATCGTTACGGATATTTTCGGCGGAAAAGAACAATTGGATTTTGCTGTCGTAATGGAAAAACTAAAAAATTTATTTTCAACCGATGAATTATTGCTAAAGGGTGGAGGTGCTTAGTTGTGAAGGATTACGGGATTCTAGTAAATTTTGCACCGAAGATGATAAGAATAAGTAATTAATAAAATGATTTGTATCCTATGTTAAATTGATCAATATTTCATCCGTACTGCAACGATTTATCCAGCAGCGATCAACACAGAATTGTTGGATACGATTACCGATAAGAATATTTCAGAATGTATGACTGCTTTGTACCAACAATATGGTATTTCACCTGATTGAGTTGCAAATGTTGTGGTATTCGCGATTGATCAGCCAGAAGATACGAATATTAATGAGTTTACAATTGGACCAACAAGTCAACCTTGGTAATAATAAAAGATAAGATAAAACTATTAACTATTGCATTTTCAAAAGCTTATGCTGTCGAGAGACCTCGACAGCCTTTTAATTTGCGCCTGGCATGGGTGCAGTCTCTAGGGTGAAGGTACCAACCATGAAGGCAGTAGTAATGGTGTCAACTTCTTGGGATAGTGGGGTCAGACTTATTTTTAAGACCCAATTTTAGATAGCAGGTTCGGCTCTCATAACATGGTGAGAGCCTTTTTTGAGAAAATGATTAAAATTTGGAGTACTTTTGTAGGCTTTTTGCCACATCGTTAATTTGGAAGCTCAATCCTCCAACAAGTCCTGACAATATTCTCTAATCAGTCTGGCCGCATATGTTTGGCTGATTTGCAGATCCTTGGCCACACGCCTAGAGCTTTTATTAACTTTATAGGATTTACGAATCATTTCCTTTTTTGCCAATTCGACTGCATCATTAAGGGTAGTGGGGGCAGTATTTTCAATTTGCGCCAGTCCTTGGTTATATATACCTTCGGGCAGGTCATCGATACCGATGACATCATTGCTTACAATAACTAGCTTTTCGAGCAGGTTTTCAAGTTGCCTTACGTTCCCGGGCCATGAATAATGGGTCAGACATTCGAGGCAATCTTTAGAAATTAATTTGTTCATTTCATGGTTCCGATTAAATTTGTATAAAAAATTATAGATGAGCGGGACTATATCTTCTTGCCTTTCCCGAAGCGGAGGCATTTTGATATCCACTACGTTCAGCCGATAATATAAATCTTCTCTAAACATTTTGTTTTGTACCATTTTGTTTAAATCTTTATTGGTCGCGGCAATAATTCGGATATCGACTGACTTTTCTTTATTGCCGCCAATAGGAATAAATTTTTTCTCCTGAATGACTTGCAGTATTTTAGCCTGAAGAGGCAAAGGCATGTCCCCTATTTCATCAAGAAACACCGTACCCCCATCCGCGCTTTCCAGTATCCCTTTTTTTCCGGAACGGTTTGCATTCGTGAAAGAACCTGGTGTATAGCCAAAAAGCTCGGACTCCATTAAATCAGCAGGGATTGCAGCACAATTGATGGTTAAAAATGGGCCGTTCCTTCTATTTCCATTTTCGTGAATATATTGTGCTAAGAGGCTTTTACCTGTTCCGGACTCACCTAGAATTATTATAGTAGAGTTTGCAGCTGCCACCTTCTTGGCAAACTTCAACACATTTTTCACCTTTTCATTATTGGTAATGATGCTGCCAAATGGATCTTCAGCCTCTTTACTTTTTGTTGAATCGCTTTCTCTTACTTTCAGCATTTTGTAGCTTTGTAATTCCCTTGCTGTCGTTACGATTAATTCCACTTCTTTTTGATCATTTAAAATAGGGACGACAGAGGTGAGCAGTTCCGCACCAAGGATTGTGGTTTGTTTAATCGTAATTGGTTCTTTTCTTTCCAAAACATCCGGGAAAATGGAGGGATACCAATAGCCTTTATCAGCTAATTCCATGCTCGGTTTCCCGATAATGTCTTCCTTATTTAACCCATAATGCTTCTTGCAGGCATCATTTACATAGATAATTTTCTTATCCTTATTTAAAACAAAAATTTCGTCAGAAGAATAATCTAAAATTTTTAAAAGCGCTTCCATAT
Organism: Neobacillus drentensis; assembly: GCF_036966985.1. Taxonomy (GTDB): domain Bacteria; phylum Bacillota; class Bacilli; order Bacillales; family Cytobacillaceae; genus Neobacillus; species Neobacillus drentensis_E. The sequence goes on from NZ_JBALSN010000021.1 coordinate 4,555, forward strand.
TTAGATCTAAATCGGTTAGAAAATTAGATAATGTCATGAAGTGACCTCCCGAAAATCATAATCTGAGTTCGATGAAACTCAGATGAGTTTGGTTATATTCAGAAAAATGTTACAATGGGCAATAGTGTGATTCTAATCACATCCATTCTAATAATATTCGAAATATTCCGAACTGTAAATAGCTGAAGAAGTGTCTAAGATAGGAAAATATACGGGGGAAAGTCAACCGGTGAACACCAATGAACTCACTTTCCCCTGTTTAAAATCCTATTAATCTAGGATTTTTAGATAAAAGATAGTTGGCACGAAATTTGCATCTAATAAAATATGAAAAATACTTTAAAGGATTTGAATGACAAAAGGAGGAATGACAAATGAAAGCGTTAACAGGGGATGCCCTGGAGCACACTCTCCCGTACGAAAATTATGTGAATCCGCAAATATTTGAAGAGGAAAAGAAAAAGATTTTTCAAGATAGCTGGATTTTAGCTGGGCATACAAGCCAGGTGGAAAAACCGGGGGATTTCTTTACTTTTGATATAGCAGATCAGCCATTAATCATTAGCCGGGATAAAAACAATGAATTGAATGCCTTTTACAACATTTGCCCGCATAGAGGAACCAAAGTGGAAAAAAACGAGTGTGGAAATAAAAAGGTTTTCACCTGTACCTATCACGGCTGGACATTTCATATGAACGGGAAATTAAATAGGGCGCCCAACTTCAGTACAAATGAATTGGGAAACCATAGCTGTATGCCACATGTAAAAGTTGAAGTATTCCAGTCTATGATCTTCATAAATTTGAACCCAGAAGCAAGACCAATGGAAGAAACGTACGGAGAATTCATGGCCAATCTGGAAAGATACACCTTCTTGGATTCTTTGAAAAAGGTTCGGGTAACCCAAAGGGTCATTGATGCTAACTGGAAAGCAGTTATTGATAATTACCTGGAGTGCGATCATTGTAAGATTGCCCATCCTGAGTTTTCAAAAACATTTGATATGAAAAATTACCATATCGATTTACATGGCAATTTCTCGTGTCAATACTCAGAATTAACAAATAAATCGAATAAAACACAAGAAGATCACGCCAATTTCTATTGGGTATGGCCAAACTTGATGGTGAGCATTTATCCTGGAAAAGAAGGCAATATGACGATAAGTCAAATTTTGCCGCTGGCACCGGATAAATCACTTGCCATCTATAGCTACTACTTTAAATCGGATGAAATTAGCAAAGAGCAAGAGGAACTGATTCGTTTTGTCGATCAGGTAAGATTAGAGGATTTCGATCTTGTAGAGTTATTGCAAAAAGGTTTCCATACGAATGCCTTCAAGCATGGAGTGTATTCATCGACTGAGTATGCACTCAAATTTTTTCACAACCTTTACGAAGAAGCTATGAACGTGAAAGAAGGAATGCTATAGCTTCCCCCTTCGTTTATATGAAAATAGATTTATATAGAAATATATTACTAGACATATTTGGAGGATTAAAATGAATAATCAAACAGAATTCACAGCAGTTGCAGAACCAAATGTTAAAGGTTACCTAACAGAATTCACCGTTGCGGACGCAATTGTAAAAGAGCTCCTGCAAGCAGGAGTGGAAGCGGTATTTGGAATCGTTAGTATCCACAATATGCCGATTTATGACGCGATCCTAAGGGATGGGAATATCCGCACCGTTACTGCCCGTGGCGAAAGTGGAGCGGTTAACATGGCTGATGCCTATGCCCGTGCTACAGGAAAATTGGGTGTTGTCATCACAAGTACAGGTACTGGAGCAGGTAATGGGGCAGGTTCCTTGTCAGAAACATGGAACTCAGGGACTCCTGTTCTGCACATTACTGGGGAAGCGGATTCTAATTATATTGGAACAGACCAACGTTATATTCACGAAGCTAAAGACCAGTTAAAAGCGATGGAGGGCGTGAACAAAGCAGCCTTTCTGTTGAAGCGTCCAAAGCAAATCATTCCGTTTATGCGTAAAGCGATCAAAGAAGCACTGACTGTACCGACAGGTCCGGTAACTGTTTCCATTCCAACGAATTTCCAGGCACAGATTATTCCTAACAATCAATTGATTGAAATGGAAGCATTTCAAAACCACGAGGTAAAGCTCAATATTCCAGCTGATGTTATCGAAAGGATCGTCTTAGCAAAAAGACCAATCATTTGGGCAGGCAATGGGGTAATTGCGTCAGGTGCATCAGAGGAACTGCAAAGGCTGGTAAATAAAATTCAGCCTGGGGTCGTAACAAGTGAATCTGGAAAAGGGTCTATCCCTGAAAACCACCCGCTTTGCATCGGTAACTTTACGTTATCCCCTCAAGTGGAGGAACTATTGAAAAAGTCGGATTTACTTATTAGTGTCGGAGTCCGTTTCCGTGGTAGTGAAACGAATGGATGGACACTTCCGGTACCGGAAAATCACATCAATATTGATTTGAACCCTAATGCCTTTAATCGTAACTTTGATACATTGTATACACTGAACGGAGATGCCAAGGCAGTTTTACAAGGGATTAATCGTCTTTTGGACAATAAGGAAATCCATCCGGATGCAGATTATGTTGATGAAGTGAAGTCAGTCCGTCAGGCTGTACGTGATGACCTTCGAAGCCAAATTGGGCCGTATGGTGAAGTGGCGGATATTATGCGTGAACAGCTGCCTGAGAATACGGTTTTGGTGACGGATGTGACGATCCCTGGATACACTTGGGGGAATAAATTGTTCGATATTTATGAACCAAGAGACTACCTCTACATGACAGGCGGCGGCATCGGACAAGGTTTGCCAATGGCGATTGGCGCCCAAATAGGTCAGCCGGAAAAGAAAGTCGTTCTTATTGCTGGTGATGGTGGATTCATGGTGAATTCAAATGAGATGATCTCAGCGATTCAGGAAGATGCACCGATTATCGTTCTATTATTCGATGATGGTGGATATGGAATCTTACGATACTATCAAGAAGCCGCATATGGCCGACGTATATCTGTAGACTTGAAAAACCCTGATTTCGTCATGCTGGCAAAATCAATGGGCTTCGAATCAGAGAAAGTTCGCTCGGTTGATGAGTTCAAGGCAGGATTAGCGAATGCAATCGCAAGCAAAAAGCCGTATATGGTTGTAGTAGATGTAGAAGCCGTTGGAGTATTGGAATACAAGGATTCGGACGAATACATCGCCACTTTCCGTCCAAAACAGGGATAGATCTGCTAACGTTCATCCCCCACTTCTAAAGTGGGGGGAGCGTAAGCCATACTTGGAGGTACAAAGCTATGACAAAAGAGTTAAAACACTATATAAATGGGCAATGGGTAGAATCAAATAACCCGAACAAACTTGATATTATTAATCCCGCTACACAGAAAGTCATTGCCAAAGCACCGAGCGCTACAAAGGAAGAAACAGAAGAGGCAATCAAAATGGCAAAAAGAACGTTTGAAAGTGGTATTTGGTCTGATCAATCTCCCGTGATGAGGGCGGCTGTTTTACTTCAGATTGCCAATCTAATACAGGAAAACATGGATGAATTAAGAGATTTAGAAGTACAGAATAATGGAAAAACGAAAAGAGAAGCAGAATCGGATGTGGAGGAGGCCGTGAATACATTTCGTTATTATGCAGCTCTGCTTAATGTGCCTAACGGCCAGGTTTATGAAACCTCCGGAAATATGCAGACATTGATCATAAAGGAACCGATCGGAGTTGCGGGATTAATTGTCCCTTGGAATTTCCCCTTATTGATGAGTGTATGGAAGATTGCACCGGCACTTGCGGCTGGTAATAGTATCCTTTTAAAACCAGCAGAAATTACTCCGATGACAGCAGTAAAATTGTTTGAACTGATGGATCAGTCCGATTTACCAAAGGGAGCAGCTACCCTCATTATGGGAGATGGACCGGTTGTTGGCCAGACGATTGCTGAAAGTGATGAGGTAGATATTGTTTCCTTTACTGGAAGCACAGGGGTCGGCCGCCATATCATGCAGGCAGCAGCCGGGAATATGAAAAAAGTGTCCCTTGAACTGGGAGGGAAATCGCCGAATATCATCTTTGATGATGCCGATTTGGAAATAGCCGTTGATTACTCATTATTTGGCATTTTCATGGGATCTGGTCAAGTTTGTTCTTCTGGAAGCCGGATTCTTGTCCAAGAAGGACTCTACGATGAATTTGTTAAGAAATATATACAAAAGGCAAAAGAGATTAGAGTAGGTCCTGGAATTGATGAGCACTCCCAAATGGGTGCTATTGTAAGTGAAAAGCACTTCAAGAGTATTTTAAACTACATCCAGATTGGGAAAGAAGAAGGTGCGAATCTTGCTCTTGGCGGAAATAGAATCGAGGGTAACGGTTTAGAGGATGGATTTTTCATTGAACCTACGGTCTTTACCGATGTAAATGCCGATATGCGGATTGTCAGGGAAGAAATCTTTGGACCAGTTGTTACGATCCAGAAATTCAAAGATGAAGATGAGGCAATTAAGATTGCCAATGACACAGAATATGGACTTGCTGGTGCTGTTTTCTCTACAGACCAAAACAAAGCCTTACGTGTCATCAAAAAGGTTCGTGCCGGCATCACCTGGGTAAACGCTTACCATCTTACAAATATTCAAGCGCCATGGGGTGGATATAAACAAAGCGGCATCGGCAGAAGCCTAAGTACGTACGGATTGGATGAATACCAGGAAACAAAACAGATTAACATTAATCTGGATCCTGAGCCAATTCGCTGGTTTGAATAGCAACTTATTTTTTTAGAGTAATAACAACAAATCCGTAGTGTTAATAGTATTTTTAATAGTGGCTGCACCATGGTAGAAAGAAGAAATTCTAGGGAGGTATTGGAATGTCTAAACCATATTTAATTGTTGAGTGGAATGATACAGAAACGGAAGCGCAGGGGTGGCTTGTTGTTCATAATTTCGTGAAAGGATATACAGGCGGCGGGACGAGAATGCATCCTACAGTAACAAAAGAAGAGGTTGAAAGATTGGCCCAAGCGATGGCTTATAAGTACGTAGCTAGTGACAGCGGAACGACAGGAGGATGTAAAGCAGGAATTAAATATGATTATAAAGCTCCAGATGCTAATGCCGTATTAAGGAGATTTTTAATTGCCATGATGCCTTATATTGATAGCGGGGTATCTTTAGGAAGTGACCTAGGTACGAAGTACGAAGATGTACTACAAATCTTTAACGAATTCGGCATCGACATCCCTCTAACAAATTCAATGAAACAAAATCCTGCGATTCTTCAAGGGATCAAGGATTTTGATGGGCTGATGAAAACAAGAATTGATGGATTGCTTTTAAATGATGCTGTCACAGGATATGGTGTTGCGTTTTCAGCCGATGAAGCTTGGAAGTTTAAAAATGGTAAGGACGGCGCGAAGGTTGTCATCCAAGGCTTTGGTTGTGTAGGGGCAAGCTGTGCATTGAAACTTTCTCAATTAGGTTACAACATCGTCGGAATTTCAGATGCCAACTTGTTAGTCACATGTGAAGAAGGATTGGATATTCAAAATCTTATTGACCATAAGAATGTATATGGAGAAATGGACCAAGATTATTTTGAACCAAACTATACGGTAAGGCCAAACTCTGAGTGGCTCGATGTGGATTGCGATATTCTTATCCCCTGTGCATTAGAGGACGTGATCAACAAGTCTAATGCTGATACTGTTAAAGCGAGTTTGATTGTTGAAGCGGCTAATATACCAGTATCTTCTGAAGGAGATGAAATCATCAAACAAAGAGGAATTGACATCGTTAATGATTTTGTTGCGAACCTAGGGGCAATTAGATTTTACGACGCTGTTATTTTTGGACTGGTCAAACCAGATCCGCAGGCAGTGATGGATGATATTGAAAAGCTATGCCGAAAAAATACCAATCAACTATTTTCAGAAGCGAAGAAACAAAACAGATATCAGCGGGATGTTGCGTATGAAATTTTTAAACCTGAAGTCAGTGATTTAATAGAGTTTACAAGCATGTCTGAAAAGGAAGCCGTCAGATAAGCAGGTAATAAAACGGGTCATGAGTGGCCTATCCCTAATACGAATAAAAAAAAAACAGGGGGAATTGGATGAAACCAGAACAAGGAAGTCAACCAAAAGAATTAAAACGTTCGATGAAAAGTAGGCATTTATTTATGCTTTCCATAGGGGGAGTCATTGGAACTGGTCTTTTCCTAGGATCGGGGTATGCGATTGGCGAGGCGGGGCCTTTCGGAGCGATTACCGCCTATTTATTCGGAGGCTTGCTTATGTACTTGGTTATGGTTTGTCTAGGGGAGCTATCCGTCGTAATGCCGGTTTCTGGTTCATTTCAGTCTCATGCAGAGCGGTTCATAGGCCCTGCCTCTGGGTTTATGATTGGCTGGACTTATTGGCTAAGCTGGGCAATTTATGTAGGACTAGAGTTTATTGCAGCCGGTTTGCTGATGGCCAGGTGGTTTCCAGATGTACCGGTCTGGGTATGGTGTACCGTTTTCTCCTTACTTTTATTCGGTATAAATGCCTTGACTACAAGAAGCTTTGCTGAGATGGAGTACTGGTTCTCAGCTATTAAAGTATTAGCTGTTCTCTTTTTTATTGTCGTTGGCGGGGCAGCGATCTTTGGTTTGGTTCCTATAAAGGGACAATCGGCCCCCCACCTTTCAAACTTTATCGGTGACGGATTATTTCCAACAGGATTCATCGGCGTCTTTATATCAGTGATGACAGTCGTTTATTCTTTTATGGGTTCGGAAATTATGGGAGTTGCAGCGGGTGAGACAGAGGATCCAGAAAAGAGTATCCCAAAAGCAATCCGGAGCATCGTCGTCCGTATTTTACTCTTCTATGTACTGGCCACTTTTGTCTTATCAGCCATTGTTCCGTGGAAAGAGGCGGGTGTGCTCGAAAGTCCATTTGTAACAGTATTCGATTTGACAGGAATTCCTTATGCAGCTGATATTATGAACTTTGTTATATTAACAGCGATACTTTCAGTGGGAAATACAGGTTTGTTTGCTTGTACGAGAATCCTTTTTTCACTTTCTCAAAGTGGTCAGGCTCCGCTAGCATTAGGTAAGGTAAACAAACGCGGTGTTCCTATGAACGCCTTGCTTGTGACACTCGCCTTTGCTTTGCTTTCCTTGCTTACTAGTGTTATAGCTGAAGAAACATTATTTGTTGTCCTGCTTGCAATCAGTGGTGTTGGAGGGGTAGTTACGTGGATGGCCATTGCGTTTGCACAGTATAAATTCCGCAAACAGTATATTGCGGATGGGGGAAAGCTTGCGGATTTGAAATTTAAAGTTCCTTTCTTCCCGCTGGTTCCAATTGTCTGCCTTCTCATGTGCGTAGGAATCGTCGTGTTTACTGCTTTCGATCCGGCACAGCGGACATCACTGTATATAGGATTTGGCTTTGTTGTCGCTTGTTATGTTTTTTACTACTTTAAATTTACAAGAAAGAAAGTGGTTACAACCGTCTTAACAAATGGGGAGCCTGATAAGATAGTGCAATAGATTTAAAAAAGTCTAAGTGGTGTATCGGTAAAAATGGGCATCCAATGATCAGAAACATTCCATTTCAAAGAGGAAAATAGTTTCATGGGGTTTTAATTATCAGAAGGTTCAAATATTTGCTATCTAAATTAAACAAATCGTTTACTATATTACATTGATGTATTTTAAACTAGGATGGTGAATTATGGTGAAGGTTTTTTTATTAACTTTAATACCAGCCTTGGGTTCACTTTTTGTAATTAATCGGGTGGAACCCTATATATTTGGATTGCCATTTGTCCTTTTTTGGTCTATATGCTGGGTTGGCATGACATCCCTATTCTTGATCATTGCTAATAAGCTGGATCCAGCGAATAAGGAGGAGGAAGAATTATGAACGCAGCCCTTCTAGTTATCCTCTTTTTCCTGGGATTGTGTATTTGGTTAGGTTTGCAAGCCCGAAAAGGGAAAGAAATGACTATCGAGCAGTGGTCTGTCGGGGGACGGGGTTTTGGAAGTCTTTTGATGTTCTTTTTATTAGCGGGTGAGATGTTTACCACCTATACATTTCTAGGAGCAAGTGGTGGTGCTTATCGATCCGGCATGCCTCCCGCCATATACGCTTTTAATTGTTTTTACTTTGTAATCGCTTACTGGCTGTTGCCTCCTATTTGGAAGTATGCTAAGGAAAATAAAGTCCTATCCCAATCAGATTTTTACGAGAAAAAGTATAACAGTCAGGCACTTGGTATTCTCGTAGCGATCATAAGTGTAGTTGCCGTTATCCCTTACTTAGTGATGCAGTTAAAAGGATTGGGAATTATTGTATCTGAAGCGTCCTATGGTTCTATTTCTCCTCACATGGCAATCGTCGTAGCCGTCATTGCTGTTACCGTTTATGTAACGGTATCTGGGATGCACGGAGCCGCATGGACAGCCATTATTAAAGATATCTTAATCTTAGCTGTTATGGTCTTTATGGGGTTTTATTTCCCTTTTCATTATTACGGCGGCATAGAGCCGATGTTTGAAGCAATTGATACAGCCAAAACTGGATTTTTACTATTTCCAGAACAAGGATTAAGCATTTCGTGGTTTGTTTCGGCTACGATCATGACAGCACTGGCATTTTATATGTTTCCACATATGATGGCGGGGATATTCTCAGCTAAAAGCGGAAAATCGCTGCGTATAAATGCAGGGGTAATGCCCATCTATCAGATTATTATCGTTTTTTCTTTGATTATCGGTTTTTCTGGTGTTTTACAAGTGCCAGATTTAAAGGGGCCAAATACAGATTTAGCCTTATTTAAAATGGCGAAATTGTCTTTTGACCCTTGGTTCGTCGGGGTCATTGGGGCAGCTGGGGCCATGGCCGCCCTTATCCCAAGTTCTTTGGTATTGACGGCGGTTTCAACGATTCTTTCTAAAAATATATATAAGGCATGGAAACCGAACACAACAGATCAGCAGCTGGCAAAGCTGACCAAAAGGTTGGTGCCTGTTATAGCATTGGTAACACTTTTCTTTACATTTAATGGAGGGGAATCGATTCTTACGCTATATCTTATGTCTTATAGCTTTATGGTTCAGTTATTTCCTGCTTTGTTTTTTAGCCTTTGGAAAAGGAACCCAGTTACCGTTCAAGGGGCCATTGCTGGAATGATTGTTGGTAGTATTATCGTCATTTATTCAACCCTTACAGAAATGTCACTTGCAACGTTATTCCCGTCATTTCCAAATGTCATTAAGGATTTAGATCTAGGATTAGCCGTATTAATGATCAATATTGCTGTAACGCTGGGAGTAAGTGTTATAACGAAGAAACCGGTGGCTAGAGCAGATAAAGACACTAATATTAGTAATCTAGCATGAATTAAAAGTAAGAGAGATTGATAGAGAGCTTAGGAGGATTTATCGATGCGCCATTTGAATTACATTAACGGCCAATGGAAAGAACCAATTACAAATGAATATAAAGAGAATCTTAGTCCACATAATGGAGAAGGCTTGGGGGAATTCCCATCCAGTGCAGCAGCTGATGTTCACGAAGCGGTAGCTGCTGCAAAAAATGCTTTTCCAGCTTGGAAAAAACTCTCCATTCAACAAAGGGCAGTTTATTTACAAAAGGCTGCGTCTATTTTGAAAGAAAACATAGAGGAAATAGGACGGGATCTAATTAAGGAAGAGGGAAAAGCGTTTTCGGAAGGGATGGGGGAAGCTAATCGCGCGGTAAGCATCCTCGAATATTTTGCAGCTGAAGCACGGCAGCCACTTGGAGATGTCATTCCGTCCGTGAGTGAGAAAACATTTTTGTATACGACCCGTACACCCCTAGGTCCAATTGGGTTAATTACACCATGGAATTTTCCCATTGCCATTCCAGTATGGAAGATGGCACCAGCACTTATATACGGAAATACAGTGGTGATGAAGCCTGCTGATTTAACACCGAAATCTGTCTATCACGTTATGAAAGCTTTTGATGAAGCTGGTCTGCCAGCAGGTGTCCTTAATTGTGTATTTGGCAGAGGATCTGTTATTGGGAATGAATTGGTGAACCACCCAGATATAAAAGCCATTTCTTTCACCGGTTCGAACCAAGTAGGACGGCAGATTCAAAAACAGGCTGTAGAACACGGAAAAAAGGTACAGATGGAAATGGGAGGAAAGAATCCGCTAGTTGTTCTAAATGATGCAGATCTTGAAAGAGCGGTTGAAATAGCTGTAGACGGAGCATTTAAATCTATCGGTCAAAAATGTACAGCAACGAGTCGGGTGATTGTCGAAGAAGGGATTTACGTGTCATTCCGTGATAGGCTTGTGAAGCGTACGAAGGAATTAACAATTGGTAACCCGCTCCACGAGGGAACCGTTATCGGGCCGGCAGTATCAAAAGCACAGCTTGATGGGGTGCTCGAAATGATCGAAACGGGGAAATCAGAAGCAACACTGCTTTGCGGTGGAGAGATCCCGGAAGATGAAGAATTAAAAAATGGTTTTTATGTAAAACCAACAATCTTTGAAAACGTGCCTAAAGCTGCTCGGATTGCCCGAGAGGAAATTTTCGGTCCAGTTCTTGCATTGTTTAAAGTCAAAGATTACGAGGAAGCAGTGGAAATGGCAAATGATACTGAATTTGGTCTTAGCGCAGCCATCTGCACAAACAACTTAACATTGGCCCGCCGTTTCGTTGAAGATGTGGAAGTAGGACTTGTACATGTGAACTCGGAAACTTCGGGAGCAGAACCACAAATGCCTTTTGGCGGATGTAAAAATTCTAGTTCCGGCAGTCGTGAACAAGGAAAGGCTGCTATTGAGTTTTATACAGAAGTGAAGACTGTTTATATGGATCCAATGTAATTCTTACTACTCACAAGGTAAAACAAAATGGAGAGGGGTCCTAATAACAATGTATGATTTTGCAATAGTGGGCGGAGGAATTGTTGGTTTATCAACAGGGATGGCCATTTATGAGCGGTTTCCTAATGCGAAGGTAGTCGTCATTGAGAAGGAATCCGTTGTTGCGGAACATCAAACAGGGCATAACAGCGGTGTGATTCATTCGGGCATTTATTATAAGCCCGATAGTTTCAAAGCTCGTTTTGCCCGCCAAGGTAGTAAATCTATGACTGAATTCTGCCAAATATATGGTATAGACCATGATATTTGCGGAAAGGTAATCGTAGCAACGAAACAAGAGGAATTACCACTTCTTGAAAATTTATATAATCGAGGGCTGAAAAATGAATTAGCTATTCATAGAATTGGACCAGATGAATTAAAGGAAATAGAACCACATGTTAATGGTTTAGGAGCAATACGTGTTCCGATGGCTGGCATCGTAAATTATAGACAAGTAAGTGAAAAGTTCGCCGAAATTATCCAAGAGAGAGGCGGAGAGATTCGTCTAAATACAAAAGTGGAGAAAATGCAAGAAGAATCGGATCAAGTAATCATTGAAACGAATCGCGGAACATTAAAAGCGGGAATGGTCATTAACTGTGCTGGGCTTCACAGTGATCGTGTAGCACTAGCAACGGGATATAAAACAGATATGAAGATTTTACCTTTTAGAGGCGAGTATTACAAATTAAAACCTGAAAAGCGTTATCTAGTAAAAAATTTAATTTATCCTGTTCCAAATCCAAAGTTCCCATTTCTGGGGGTCCATTTTACACGAATGATCAGCGGTGAAGTCGATGCGGGACCAAATGCTGTGCTTAGCTTTAAACGTGAAGGATACAAAAAGACAGATTTTAATGCAAAGGATTTACTAGAATCATTAAGCTTTCCTGGATTGTGGAAAATGGCAGGGAAATTTGCGAAGGAGGGGCTTGATGAATATATTCGCTCCTTCAGTAAGAAACAATTTACCAAAAGCCTTCAGGAACTGATTCCGGAAATCCAAGAAGATGATTTAATCCCTGCTCCTGCTGGAGTCCGTGCTCAAGCATTAAGGAGCGATGGGAATATGGTGGATGACTTCCATATCATTCAAGGGAAACGAACGATCCATGTATGTAATGCTCCATCTCCTGCTGCAACTGCTTCAATAGAAATCGGAAAAGAAGTTGTGAATAGAATACCAGAACAAACAAACTTAAAAGAAGCAATACTAGTTTAAATAATTCCTTGGAGAGGTAGGCCTATTATGCTGAATGGAAAGACTATTTTTATTGCAGGTCACGCTCGTCTGCCGCAAGGAATGGCAGCAAAAAGTGTCTTCGATACGTTAACAATCACAGCTGAAATCGATCGTAAATATGGCGTAATCGTCGAGGCGTCTTGTACTCTAGCAACCGAACATGGGAGCGACTTTATTGGCCGTATATTAAAGGGCGTTAGTCTAAAAGATGGAGTGGAAGGTGTAATTGAAGAAATTGAAACCTATTATCGAGGCAAGGCGACAAATGCTCTTGTTGCGGCATTAAAGGATCTAGACCTCCATTTCCATCAAATAAAAACGGTAGAAAAGCAAAAGGTTCAAAACATTTAAAATAATCAATTGACAATCTATCCTATACAACGTATACTAAGAGTAGTCAAAATATTATTAATACTTCCACTTCCTGAATAACACCCTTTCAGATCCGTGGATAGATTATAATACTTGGAAACAGGAAATATAAATAACAATTAACTGCTAATTCATTGTGACTCTATTTACCATAGAGCTGTGAAGTGAATAAAAGCCAGTTGTACATTGAGTCCCGCTCTTTTTGGGTACTTTGTGCAGCTGGCTTTTTATATTCCTTAATTTCCATATTTTAACTATCTTACACAAAACTGGAGGAATTAAAAATGGTAATCGCAGAAAAACAAAGAGGGAAATATGAAACAAAAACAAACATGTATGAAGTGAAAGTTCATCCGCAAACAGACCGTTTATACCACATTCAGCTTTCAAAAAAGGCCATTCAAAGGTTTTTGGATACCGTCAAAGCAGAGAATTATTCTGTCCAGCATTTAGAATATACACCCTATTCTCGTCTTATTGTCTCTTCTATTCTATTAGATCATGTTGGAGAAGAATTTTGCGACTTACTTCGAAACATCGTTCATGACCGTGAATCTGGCGGATTTACGATTGGTTTGGATGGTGTTACTGAGGATACAGATGAATACGTTATTTTCTCTACTGCTATTTCTTATTTGTTAGGTTCATCAAACTTTGATTCAATGTCTGGTAAATATTATGCACGCTTTTCTGTCAAGCATACTGATAACAGTGACTCCTATCTCCGTCAAGCTTATCGCTTATTTACACTTCATACGGATGGAACTTTTGTAGATGAGCCGACAGATTGGCTGTTAATGATGAAAATAGTAGAAGAAAGTGCATGCGGCGGTGAATCTCGATTATTACACCTTGATGATTGGAAAGACCTTGATAAGTTTTCAAATCATCCATTGGCAAGCCATAAGTTTACTTACAAAGCACCATCTAGTAAAAATGTAGATCTGGAAATTCAGCGCTTAACCTTCTTCAACTACAATAATAAGCCTGGTGTATCATTCATCGACCAATTTGTCTATCCTGAAACCATTGAAGAAGCTAAATACCTTCGTGACCTTTCACATTCAATGGAAACCGATGAAAGTGTTACAGAACTCAAACTTCCAGTCGGAGATTTAGTAGTTGTTAACAATATATTCTGGTTACATGGGCGTGCAGCCTTTGAGGTAAATCCCAACTTGAACCGCGAATTACTACGTCAGCGAGGACGTTTTCATCAGTAATCGTCCAAGTGACAAGCACCACCAGAATTATGTCAAAGGGCCAATTATCTTTTTCTTGGAGTGATTATGAATGACACAGTTTAAACATTTATTTAGTCCAGTTGAAATTGGCCATACAGAATTGAAAAATAGGATTCTAAGTACGGCACATCAAACCAATCATGTTAAGAATGGAATCCCTACATTGGATATGACTGCCTATCATGTAGAACGTGCCAAGGGCGGTGCCGGATTACTTATACTAGAAGCCGCCGCTGCACATCCATCGGGGATGCTGACAACCAAAACAATTGCTGGATATGACAAAAAGATTGTCCCTGCTTACCTGGAGCTTTCCAATGAAGTGCATAAATATGGAACGAAAGTATTTTCACAATTATTCCATGGCGGCAGGGAAGTAGTTTCAAGTAAGTACCGGAATGCGGCCTGGGCACCGTCAGCGGTTCCAAGCCTTAGGTTCAGCACGATGCCCAAACCGATGAGTATTGAGGAAATTAAAGATGTAATTGAAGGATTTGCCCTGTCAGCTAAATCGGCGAAGGAAGGTGGGCTGGATGGTGTAGAAATCTGTTGCTCACACGGATACTTGCCTGCACAGTTTTGGTCGGAGCAGACCAATCTTCGTACCGATGAATATGGGGGATCGTTTGAAAACAGAATGCGGTTTATTGTCGAAGTGATGGAGCGAGTCTGGCAGGAAGTTGGGGAGGACTTTACGGTTGGACTCCGTATGAGTGCGGATGAAATGACCATGGATGGAACAACCGTAAAAGATGCCGTACAAATTGTTGAATATTTGGTCGAAAGAGTAAGAGTGGATTTTATTGATATCACCTCCGGAGATTCCAGTACGTTTGCCGGATCCACCCATATTGTGCCGCCATCTCCAATGAAGCATGGATATAACACACCCTATTCTTTTAAAATTAGAATGGCTGGTGCTATACCGGTTTTCGTCGGCTCGCGTATTGTAGATCCGGCAGAAGCGGAGAAGGTTGTGGCAACAGGAAAAGCAGATGTTGTCGGCATGACCCGTGGATTAATTGTAGATCCTTACATGCCTAACAAGGCAAAGTCAGGCAATCTTCAACAAATTGATGCCTGTTTAGGCTGCTTACAGGCTTGTATCGGGCATTATCACAATGGTTTAACCATCGGCTGTGTCCAAAATCCCTCAGCAGGCAGAGAAAATGAAGTGCAAACTCTTAAGGAAAGCCTTAGAGACAAGAAGAAAGTTCTTGTGATCGGTGCTGGACCAGCAGGCATGCAAGCAGCGGCGACATTAGATGAACTTGGCCATAACGTTATTCTGGCCGATAAAGCGGACAAAATCGGCGGATTATTGCATACATTAAAAAAGATGCCAATGAGACATGAGCTTGCTGAATCGATGCTAGATAATTATATGCGAAAACTTTCTACTAGTAACGTGAAAGTTACACTTGGAGTGGCAGTACAACCAGAAGATATTAACAAAATTTCACCGGATGCCATTATCTGCGCCACAGGATCAAGACCGTATATCCCCGATATTTCAGGGATTCATGATCACCGTGTAATGACTGTGGAAGAGGTGTTTCATCATCCGAATAACCATATTGGGAAAAATGTTCTTGTATTTGATTTTGCCGGTGATTGGCCAGCCATGGAAGCGGCGATTGATTTGGCGGAAAGGGGGCATATCGTCTCGCTTATTACTGCAAGGCTGCATGCGGGCGAAGGCGTGCCTCAGTACTTACGAAATGAATATTTAAAAAAGCTTTATCAACTAAACGTAAAAATTATGCCTCACTATGATTTAGGAGAAATTAAAGGGGATTCTGTAGTCATTAGAAATCTATTCTCATATGAAAAAGAGACAATGGAAAATTGGGATTCTATTATTCTTTCGCACGGTCGTGTACCAAATAGTGAACTATATGAACGAATGAAAAAATTAGCACCAGAAGTATGGCAAATCGGTGATTGCTTGGCACCGAGAACAATAGAAGAGGCAACTTTTGAGGGGATGTCTATAAGTTTGCGCTTAGGAGTCCAAGACATTGGAAATCCTTCTATTTTAACTATTAAAGGGCTTCTAACGAAATAATAGTGTAACTTTCAAAGTTTTTTCAAATAAGAGCTTGAATGTATGGGATAAGTAGGAGGTCGGAGTTTTTGAAAGGTGCTTTGGAAGGTATAAAAGTATTGGATCTATCGAGGGTACTGGCGGGTCCATACTGTACGATGATTCTTGGGGACCTTGGAGCAGATGTCATGAAAGTGGAGGCTCCGGGAGGCAGTGATGAAACGCGGGGCTGGGGGCCGCCGTTCCAAAACGGTGTAAGTGCCTATTATTTATGCGCTAACCGCAATAAGCGCAGCATCACCGTAAATCTGAAAACCGAAGAGGGAAGGGAAATCATTCGCACTTTAGCTAAAGATGCTGACGTAGTAATTAATAACTTCAAAACCGGTTCGATGGAGAATTGGGACTTGGACTATCACTCTTTGAAAGCGATCAACCCGAGGCTGGTATATTGCTCCATCACCGGCTTTGGCGAAACGGGACCATATCGACATTTGCCGGGCTATGATTACATTATTCAGGGAATGAGTGGACTGATGAGCATTACCGGGAATGATGAAAGTGGGCCAATGAAAATTGGTGTAGCAATGGTTGATATTTTAACAGGTTTATATTCTGCCATTTCGATTGAAGCAGCATTACTGGAAAGAGAGAAATCTGGACAAGGGCAAAAAATAGATATGTCGCTTATGGATACGGCGGTAAGCTCACTCGCCAATGTAGCAAGCAATTATCTTATATCTGGAGCAATCCCAAGAAGACTTGGTAATGACCATCCAAATATTGTGCCTTACTCAACATTTAGGGCAATGGATGGAGAAATGATCATTGCAGTTGGTAACAACCGGCAGTTTGCCTCCCTTTGTGAAGTAATAGGAATAAGTGAAATTGCAGCAGATGAACGGTTCCATACCAATGAAGCAAGGGTTAAACATAAACTTGAACTCACGGGCATTTTAGAAAACCGGCTGCAAATCAAACCAGTCAATGAGTGGATGGAGCTGTTTTCACAGCATAATATTCCGTGTGGTCCTATTGCGATGATGGACCAGGTATTTAACCATCCACAAGTTCTAGCCAGGGAGATGGTCGTTAAAGTGGATCACCCGGAAGCAGGTTCAGTCAAGCTAGTCGGCTCGCCCATAAATCTGTCAAGAACGAAGACAAAAATAGAGCGTCATCCCCCGATTGCGGGGGAACATACCGTTGAAATCTTGCAGCAGGCGGGATATTCACACGTGGAAATTGAACAATTAAAAAAGAATAATATTATCCAAATTTACCAGGAGGCCTATACGCAATGAATTTTGAATTTTCCGAAGAACAGGTAATGTTAAGAAAAATGGTTAGAAGTTTCGTAGATAAAGAAATTATTCCAAATATGAAAGAATGGGACGAGCAAGGGAAATTCGATCCGATTATTTGGAAAAGATTAAGTGAGCTGGATCTTATGGGTGTTTGTATTCCTGAAGAATATGGCGGAAGCGGCATGGATTACAATTCACTCGCCATTGTTTGTGAAGAAATGGAAAGAGGCGATACTACTTTCCGTACCGCAGTATCGGTTCACATCGGCTTAAACAGTTTAACACTATTGCAATGGGGTAATGAGGAACAAAAACAAAAATATCTCGTTCCGCAGGCAAAAGGTGAAAAAATCGGTGCCTTCGGATTAACGGAACCAGGGGCAGGTTCAGACGTGGCAGCCCTTCAGACAACGGCAGTAAAAGACGGGGATGACTATATTTTAAATGGTTCGAAAACGTGGATTTCCCTTTGCGATGTAGCGGATCATTTCATTGTGTTCGCCTATACGGATAAATCGAAAAAACACAACGGTATTTCCGCATTTATTGTGGAGCGCACTATGCCTGGTTTCTCATCAAAAGCAATAAAAGGCAAAATGGGGATCCGTTCTGGAAATACAGGAGAGTTATTCTTTGATCATGTAAGGGTTCCAAAGGAAAACCTATTAGGTTTAGAGGGAGAAGGGTTTAAAATCGCTATGGCCGCACTTGATAATGGCCGCTTTACCGTTGCAGCAGGAGCTGTAGGGCTGATTATGGCGAGCTTGGAGGAAAGCGTAAAGTATTGTCATGAGCGTAAAACATTCGGCAAAGAAATCGGCCGGCACCAGCTTGTCCAGCAAATGATTGCAAATATGGAAGCTGGATTGCAAATGAGCAGCTTACTCGTATACCGTGCCGGTGAGCTTAAAAATAGGGGAGTTCGTAACACAAGAGAAACATCACTCGCCAAATGGCAGGCTTGTGATTTTGCCAACAAAGCAGCTGATGATGCTGTTCAAATTCATGGGGCTTACGGATTTTCAAGCGAATACCCTGTTGAAAGATTCTTAAGAAACTCAAAAGCACCTGTTATTTACGAAGGAACGAGAGAAGTTCATACGATTATGCAGGCTGAATACGTTCTTGGTTATCGAGTAGATAAGACGTTAAATAAAATGCTGCCGGCGTGGCCGTTTGAAAAAGAAACGGTAAAGAAACGGTAAAGAACAGGTAAAGAACAGGTAAAGAACAGGTAAAGGAATTCGTCATGAAAGCATAATAGACTTCCCTTGTTAATGGGGGAAGTCTATTATTGGCTTTGGCTAAACAGGGAAAATGTCCCTTGAAGTCACCGAATTATTGATTTAGTGATTCATATTGTTTATATAAATCCTTTAACGCTGCAATTAGCGCGTGATTGGCTTTTCCTAAATAGCCCTCTTTTAACGCTTCAAGAGGCATGTCAATCCCATTTCTCAAACTATGGCCTTTTAGCAGTCTTGCAATATAATCTCTCCCATGTTCAGTTGCCAGCGTACAAGAGGCATCCACAATTACCCCATAATATTTATCAATTTCTGCCGTAATAGTCAGTGTTTCATAGATACTTCTAGCTGCCATTCCTGTAGGTAATTTCGCATGTCCAGCAATAAAAATGGTATTCATTCGAACACTCTCCTAAATGAAGATTTACTTTTAGAATAATATAAAATCGAAGAAATGTCAGGGGCTACAGGAAACTAAAAAGGCACAAAGAGGTAAAACCAAATCTGTTTCAATGTGTAAAATACAAAAGGCACGTGGTCTTAAGAGCATCTTAATTTTGCACAGACTACAAATAAAAAACCTTGCAAACGCTGATTTATCAACGTTTAACAAGGTT
Source organism: Neobacillus drentensis (assembly GCF_036966985.1). Classification (GTDB taxonomy): domain Bacteria; phylum Bacillota; class Bacilli; order Bacillales; family Cytobacillaceae; genus Neobacillus; species Neobacillus drentensis_E. The sequence continues at coordinate 23,555 of NZ_JBALSN010000021.1, forward strand.
ATAGGCTACGTCCCGAAGAGGATTCGAACCTCCGACCTACAGTTTAGGAAACTGTTGCTCTATCCTGCTGAGCTATCGAGACACACACATATTAAGAACGTTATTTATTATAAGTTGTTAATGGCAAAAGGTCAATAAAAAAGTTGATGTTATTGAAAGGGAAGTTCTCTGGCAACTTTGTTGGTTTGTGTATCCTTTACACGAAATATGATCCAGACGATCAAACTAAGACCAATTAGTAAACCTTCCAGTGATAAAATGTACCAAGGATAGGGTCCTAAAACATCTAATAAACTCGCACTGTCAGGCTTATGACTTAAGAACATATAATTTCCGCCGACCACCTTATTGATCAACATAATTATTGGCATGAGCACATTCAAAAAGATACATAATTTTAAGACTGACCAAATCGTCGGACGGTAACCCTTTGCCCAAGTAAAATAGAGCGGCACCCAGATTTCCATGAGGTGTGTATAAAAGAAATGGAAGAATCGAAAATGCGGGAAGTCGTAATTTAAGGCTGGAGTGAATAATGCCTGAGATGCGCCTAATAATGCGGTGAATAATAAAATCTCATAGATTATTTTTTGGGTTGAAAGCAACAATAGGACCGTTAATATTAAACTAATGCTGCATAACTCCAACGGAATAGCGTGACTGACATTCCAACTGCCATTTATACTCATCCAAAAATGATAGGTCAATTCCATGATGATGAGAGTGATAGCGATCCCGATTTCGGTCAGTCTTCTTTGCCTAGTATTTAATTTATTTCTATTAAGGTAGATAAAAATGGAACCTAGGATTAAGAAGGCAATAATAACAAAATGACTGGTTGAAAACATTTCAAAATCATAGTTTGTGAAACTGCGCCCAAACACCCCATCCATAAC
>NZ_JBALSN010000022.1:0-1024 GCF_036966985.1 Neobacillus drentensis
CTAAGAATTGTTTCATTTGTGATGGCATATTACCAAAACGAGTTGGTACACTGAATATTATCGCATCTGCCCATTCTAGATCGTCTAATTTTACCTCTTGAACATCTTTTGTGGATTCTACATGAGCTTTCCATACAGGATTACCTTCGATAGCTGATTGTGGAGCTAGTTCAGGTACTTTTAAAACTTTAACTTCTGCACCAGCTTCTTTCGCACCTTCTTCTGCCCATCTAGCCAGTTGATAGTTTGTTCCACCCATACTGTAATAAATTACTGCTAATTTTACATTTGCCATTTTTTCTGCCTCCATATCAGCTGAATTCCCAAATAATTTGGATAAGAACCCCATTTAATTACACCACCTATTATTTCTTTCTTTTAAAATCTACATTCATCTATTAAGCAGCCTTTTTCAACTCATTTGAATCTTTGTGAAAAATCAAATGGCTTACTGATAACACCTTACTTCCATTTATTGCAAGATATAAAGCAATTGCTAAGAATGCCAAATCTAATTCATACCCTGCCATTTGACCATTGCCTAACAACCCAACTGAAAGTTTTACTTTAAGTGTTGCTCCAATCATTAATAATGCAAACAATGCTGATACAAGTCTTGTTGCTAATCCAAAGATTAAAGCTACACCTCCAATGATTTCAATCGATGCCACTCCATAAGCCATAAATCCAGGCAATCCAATACTTTCAAACCAACCTACTATGTTTTCTATTCCACCTTGAAACTTTACAATTCCATGAATTAAAAACAATGCTCCTAATGTTACTCGTAAAATAAGTGCTCCGATTTCGTTCTTTACCAACATTCTCTAATCCCCCGAAATATTTGTTTTATTTTTTTATTAACTTTCGATACCAACTTGCTGCGGCTTCCACTTCTTGTGCAGTTAATTGATGACCTCTATTCTCCCAATGGAGTTCAACTTTCGCATTAGCATTTTTTAATAGAGATTCTAATTCAGCAGATTCCATTGGAGAGCAGATTGGATCATTTGTTCCAGCCGCA
>NZ_JBALSN010000022.1:1043-21756 GCF_036966985.1 Neobacillus drentensis
GAATGGCACCCTTTAAAGCATTTTGATAGTGGAACAACAAACTTGCAGCTATATTCGCTCCATTTGAGTAACCTATGGCGATAATATTATCTCGGTCGAAACCATACTTTTCGGCTGCCTCATCAAGAAACTCATTTAATTCTTTGGTTCGGAAAATAAGGTCTTCTTCATCAAATACTCCCTCAGCCAATCTTCGGAAGAACCGTGGCATACCATTTTCTAATACATTTCCTCGAACACTTAATACAGAAGCTTCAGCATCAATTCTTCCCGCAAGAGGTAACAGGTCTAATTCATTTCCACCAGTACCATGAAGTAATAAAAATGTTGGTTTTGTTGGGTCTTGCCCCTTATTGAATATATGTTTCATTATTTATCTCCCTCCAGAACTCGAACCTCAACAGCTGGTAAGGTTTCTTCTAATTCTTCTCTTTTTGACTCTAACCAAGAAGGAAGCATAAGCTTTTTTCCAAGTTCATCAGCAGCTTCATCTACTGCAAAACCTGGCGGGTCGGTTGCTATTTCAAAGAGGATGCCCCCTGGTTCATGAAAATAAAGAGCTTTGAAGTAATTTCGGTCAAGAATCTCAGTGGGATAATACTCTTTTTCCAAAAGAAGTGTTCTCCATCTTTGATGTTCTTCTTCATCTTTTGCTCGCCATGCTATATGGTGAACTGTTCCTGCTCCCATTAGCCCTCGGACTGAGGGATTTAAGTGAATATCAATGGTATTTCCAACATTTCCTTCAGATTTAAATCTTAAAAATTCATTTTCTTGACCGATGCAATCCAACCCTAAAATATTTTCTAAAACATCTGTTGTCTTATGTGGCTGGGCAGAAAACAGAACGGCACCGCCAAATCCTTTAATCGCATTTTCGGCTTCAACTCCACCAAAATTCCAAGTATTCATTGGTCCTTCTTCTCGTTCCGTCAGTTCGAGTTGAAGTCCGTCAGGATCGTTAAATTTAACATATCTTTCACCAAAACGAGTTGATGAAGTAAACTCCACTCCGAATTTTCGTAATCGATTCTCCCAAAAAGAAACCGACCCCTTCGGAATAACATAACTAGTTACACCAACTTGACCTTGCCCAATTCGCCCTTTTAATTGTTTAGCCCATGGAAAAAAAGTAATGACAGTACCTGGTTGACCTGTTTCATTTCCAAAATATAGATGGTATACCTCTGGTCGATCAAAATTGATGGTTTTTTTAACAAGCCTTAGTCCAAGCACACCTGCATAAAAGTCTATATTTCTTTGAGCATCGTTAACCATGGCAGTTAAATGATGAATACCAGGTGTTTTCTGCATTTTTTAACCTCCAATACATCAAATGTGATGCGGAACTATTTAGGTCTTTCTATTTCAAAAATCTCACCGATTTTCGCATAATTATTACCAGCCAATCTGCTTACAGCTGCTAAGCCCTTTGGATCTATCCTTCCATTTTCATAAATATCATTGTCAATATGAAATTGTACAACTTTTCCTATAATAAAATCACATCCAGATGTATCCAAGCCTCCTAATTCTAAGGAATGTTCTAATGTGCATTCCATTCGAATTTTCGCCTCCTTTACACCAGGAACAGAAATCTTAACACTGTCTACGGGAGTTAAGTTAGCTAACTCTATCTCACTTTGATCAGGTGGAAGGCTAGCTGCCGTTTTATTGATTTTTTCAACGTTTTGTTCGTCAACGATATGGACCACAAATTGCTTGGACTCGATGATATTTCTCGCTGTATCCTTTTGTCTCCCAGTTGAGCGCTGAATAGATAATGAAATCATCGGGGGATTGGATGAGACAATATTAAAATAACTAAATGGCGCACCATTCAAAACGCCGTCTTTTGAAATCGTTGTGACGAAAGCAATTGGTCTAGGTATAATACTTCCTATTAGAAATTTATAATTTTCTCTTTCAGACATCGAGGTAGGTTCAATCGAAAGCAAAGATATCATTCCCTTTCGTAAAATCAGTCTAGTACTCTTACATCAAATGGAATTAAACTCTGTTCAATTTGTGCTCTATGTGCTTCATACTGTTCAGGTAACATCAACTTTTTACCCATTGTCTCCTGTGATTCATCATGTGCGAAACCTGGAGGATCAGTTGCAATTTCAAATAAAATTTCCCCATGTTCCCTGAAGTAAATAGCATTGAAATAATTTCTGTCCTTTACAGGAGTGACACCATATCCATTCGCTGAAACATGTTTTTTCCAATCCATTTGATCTTCGTCATCATTAGCACGCCATGCAATGTGGTGAACCGTACCTACACCCATTTGTCCGCGCCCAATAGAAGTTAATTTAAGATCGATAATATTTCCGATATCAGCAGTGGAACGGTAACGAGCGAAATCTCCTTCTTTTCCGATTAAATCAAGTCCCATTACTTTTTCTAACAATTCTGCTGTTTTGTCCGGTTGTGTAGATAATAACGTTGCTCCACCAAAACCTTTTATTGCAACATCCGGTGACACCCCTCCGAAGGTCCATGAATTGACTTCCCCTTCTTCTCTTTCTACAATTTCCAAGTGAAGTCCATGTGGGTCATCAAATTCTAAATATTGCTCTCCGAAGCGTTCCATTTTAGTAAAAGGAACATTGAATTTTTCTAATCTTTGTTCCCAATATTCCATGGCACCTTTAGGAACAACATATGAAGTGACTCCAACTTGACCGTCACCGATGATACCTTGACGAGCTCCTGCCCATGGAAAGAATGTAATGATTGTTCCTGGCTTCCCACCTTCATTCCCGAAATAAAGGTGATAAGTACCTGGATCATCAAAATTAACTGTTTGCTTGACTAAACGTAAACCCAATACTCCTGCGTAGAAATCTACATTTTCTTGCGGATGACCGACAATTGCAGTGATGTGGTGAATACCCATTGTCTTTTTGCTCATTTTTCATCTCTCCTTCTTCATATTAAATATAGTTAAATAAAGGACATTGATACCTTATTTTGTTCTTCCTTATGATTTTAAAGTCTAAAAAAATTTATTTTAATTTAAGAATCTCTATCTCGAGCTATTTTAGAATAAAAATGCATCCAGTGCATATTGACCCGGACCGATTAAAGCTATACCAATAGCAACTGTAAGTAAAGTTAGGTTATATTCATATCCATTAGCTGTTGACCATAATCCGTTTGGAGCATGCACTTTAACGATCGCCATTACCATGGTCCCTGCAATCATAATTCCTGCAAGTGGAGTAAGAAGTCCTAAAGTAAACAAAATTCCCCCAATAAGCTCTGCTAATCCTGCGAAAAGAGCCATTGTAACCCCTGGTTTCATACCAATCGATTCAAACCAGCCTCCTGTACCTTTTAAACCATAACCACCAAACCAACCAAACAATTTTTGAGCACCGTGACCAATGAATAATAAACCAATTACCAAACGAATGATTAGTAAACCAATATTTATCATCTTTAAATCCTCCTAAAAGTATTTTATCTTGAATTCGAGATATTGTTACAAAAAAAATTTAAATCTATATCAAATTTAAATATCTTGAATCTGAGATAATAATAATACTTTTGAAAACTTTTGTCAATAACCTTTTTTTAATCCTCCTTTTCGAGGGAATTTTTGTTTGGAGTCTAAATGCTTAAACCTTGATCGTAAAAAAGAAAAACCTAAACCACTAAAATTTAAGACGTGAAAAAGTCAAATTTTAGCGGTTTAGGTTTTGCCTGAATAAACAGTAACAATCCATTTAGGTTTTGCCTGCATACCAGTAACAATCCTGTATCAAAAGACCTTATTTCTATTCTACTGATAATATATATAGAAATTAGATGCTTACAATTGTTAAATGATAACGATTTGTTCATTTTTAAACAAATTAACGATATTTGTTTATTATCTTCATAAATATTTGGTAGCCTTGTTAGATTTTTGCTTCAACTTTGTCAAAGCCCTTTTCCTACATAATGATTACAACGATTATGTTCATATTGGTCCAAATCGGCATTAACACTTTCCACTTGAATGGTTGCATGTTCCAAATCAAAAGTATCATGTAATTCTCTTAATGCATTCTTTAAAATCAAGTCGTGATTATGTTCTGAAATCACCAAGTGACAACTAATCGAGGGGAAATTTGATGTGATACTCCATACATGAAAATCATGCATACTTACTACACCTGGAATTTGAAGTAATGTTTCTCGCACTTTTTCAACATCTAAGTTCGCTGGTCTACCTTCCATTAGCATGTGAATGGCATCGTTGGTTATCCCAATCCCACTTTTTAAAATTAATAAAGAAACAATTAAACTAGTGATTGGATCGGCTAAGGTCCAGCCAAAATACATAATCAGTAAGGAAGCAATAATCGCACTAACAGAACCAAGTAAATCTCCAATTACATGTAAAAAGGCAGCTCTCATATTAATGTTTTCACTAGTTTCGGATTGATGCATAATCCAAGCAACAAATATGTTTACCATCGCGCCTATACTAGATATCAAAAGCATCCCCGAACCAGAAATTACTTGGGGTTCAGTAAAACGATGAAATGACTCCCACATGATTAAAATAGAAATAACAATTAATAGAACCCCATTAAATAAAGCTGATAAAATTTCCAAGCGCTGATAACCAAATGTTTTACTCTCGCTCACTGCCCTTCTTCCTAAAATAAGAGCTAGTAATCCCACTCCCAAGGAAATGGAATCACTTAACATATGCCCAGCGTCAGAAAGAAGAGCTAAACTATTTGTCAAGGTTCCTCCAATGTACTCTAAAACCATAAAAACGGTAATAATGAGAAAAGCGATCATCAATGCCTTTTTATTTTGGGTGTGATGACTGTGATTGTGCCCCATAGTACCTCCTTTGCCATGAATAAAATATAATTTATAAAGTTTGTTTGGGTAAAATTTTTACTCTAATCTATCATTCGATCTAATAAGAAAAATATATTCGACTAAATCTAGTATTATACTTATAAATTTCTAGATTATTTGTGTTTAGAAACTGCCATGCGTATAAGGCAGCTGCAAGGCAGCTCTATCTACTAAAATTAATACATCCATCTCTTCCGCATTTAATTATGGTATGATTGGATTAATATATATTTTTAGGGAGTGAAATCATGAGTGTACATAAAGATTTAATTAAACATGCGGCAAATCAACATGAAACCTATCAAAAATTCTTAGCGCTAGATCAACAACGCGAACAATATATCGAAGAAGCGATTGAGTTATGTAAACAAGGCCTACCTTTTTCAACTGATAATATAAACGCAGTAACAAATAGTATAAATAATATCAACCTGCGTTTTATCCCGACACGTGAATTCGTTACGGGCGAAATGGTTCAAGAATTTGTGAAAAAAAGCAAATAATATAAAAAGACGGACAGTATCTAATCATACTGTCCGTCTTTGTTTTATTAATTTTTAAAAATGGTTGCGATAATTTGATCATAGGTCATTTCAGTATCAACCACGAACGTACCTGGGCGTAAGTTTTTTTCGACACCCTTCTTCTCGACATCTTTTGAGAATTTAAAGTCATCAGGTACGATTTTGGCTTTTTCAAGCATTTTGCCGACATCGATACTCGTCATCCCTTGTGTAACGGTAATAACTGATCTGTAGGCAATCTTTTGGGAACCATTAGCAGCGGTGGAAGCGGCTTTTTTTGCAGCTTCAAGCGTCTGATCATATTCTGCCTTTGGTTGAACAACATAACCAGCAGCCAGAAGTTTGTCCTTCATCTCAGTTTCAGTTGGTTGAACGACTGTTTTCTGCTCGGTTTTGGTTGGTTTGGCGGCTGCTTTTGTGACTACAGGATCGTCAGTAAAGTAAACAGCACCACAAATGGTCGTAGCTAGAAGAATTCCGGCCGCAAAGCTGCTCACTACATTAAATTTCATGGGCTAATTTGCTCCTTTCATCCTTTGCTGCCAGATACGGAGCAAGAAATTGTTGAATTTCACTCTCTGAAACTTGTTTTTTCTGTGCAATGGTTTCAATTGAATATTTTCTTTTATATAAATCTAGTACTTCACGTTTGAAAATAACTTCTTCAGGAGTCAGTTGAATGCCTGCTTCCTTTGTGATCACTTCAATATCAAGTTCAAGATTTCGAATTTGTTCCTGTACGCTATTGATATCTTTCATTACAGCAACATGTACCAAGTCAATTTCTTTTTGTTTTTGTTTTTCTGCTTTACGATTCGATGCCATTGAAGCGATTAGCAACACAGCAGATATTGCAATCAACAGAATTATTATCCATTCCATCATATTAGTTTCCTCCTTATTAACACACAGCAATCCACAATTATTTATTATACATCGTAAAAATAAATTTTTCGACTAAAACTGACTAAATGAGACACAAGTCGGATGGATTTTACAAATCGAACCTCTAATTCTATATAATTACTAATTGGACCTTGGAATTAATTGAGACATTTATGAAAAAATAAAAAAGCAATGCTGATTCTAATGCATTGCTTTCTCCTTACTACTATTTTTAACTTTGAAAAAAACTTACCAATGTCCCACTAGCAATCGTGTGTAACTCCAAAAATGGTGCTAGGTCCTCAGAAAATACCACTTGATGTGGAATCTCAATAGTTTCAATATCTAGCGCATAGACGGTAACTTGGTAAGCATGGTCTCCAGTCAATTCAGCTGGCTGCATCCCATAATAGGGTTTTATCTGCTGATAATCTGATAAACTAGCCGCTGCATTTTCTGCTAATTCTGATGACTCAGCATTAATATTAATCACTGCCCAATGGACCCAGTATTCAGATTGAACATGGGCATCATAAATAACAACAGCAAATGATTTAGTGCTAACTGGCGCACCAGTCCAGTTTATTGGAATACTAATATTTTTACCGCCTACACTATGCTGGACAAATTTATGAGGAATATTTCCCCAAGCTTCAATCGCTGGTGAAGTAACTTTAAAATCATTTTCAGGCAAGGTCTCAATAGTCACAATCCCGGCCTCTGCCTCCCTGCCCAATTTAGCTTTTAATACGGTTAATACGAAACGAACACTGACAAAGATTTCATTGTTTTCAAAAATGATCTCGTGGTCTAAAGGAAGAAAGGTGGAATCTTGATTACAGAATGCCACTTGAGTTGCTCCAACTGCCACTTCGAATGAAAAATCTTGGGAACGAACAGTTGCTACTGTGTTCGGCTTCATTTATTTTTACCATTGCCCCACAGCTTTCAAACACTTCTTTTAATGGAACCAATAACTTTGTGTTTATATTGATTGCCTTTGTCGTCATGTTTTTCCCATTCACTTTTAATGAAACCGGGGGCATTCTCTTTAAGTCATCTACAGCAGTATGATAAATTGCCTCTTTGCTCATTTCAAACACCTCATTAAATTACGTTGCATCCTTTTATGATTTCATTTCCATTCTCTTATTATTCGTCCTCACAGTTCAAACTCCCAATCATCAAGAAGTACTAAATAAAGCACAAGAAGATTGTTTTCTAACTCCTCAGTCGTTTTCCCTGAGGGGTCCAGTCCGATTTTCGGAAATAATATCACAGCGATTTGTTCCGTTAGTTGGTTTCTTTCCTCTAATGGGATTTGCAGAAAACGACTTGCATATGTTTTGACAAGTTTCCATTCCTTCATTCCTAATGATTTCAAAGTCCATTCATCAATCATAAGTTCATCCTTTGACAGCCCTCTGCTGTCTATTTCAATTTCTAATGGTGATTGCTTCTTTTTCCGTTTTGCCTTGCGCTCATGGACAACAATCGTTCCAGCCACAAGATCGCCAAGCCGTTTATGTTTCGAATGAAAAAAAATCATGATAATTCCGAGAAAATAGGCTGTTGGCAGGGAATCTATGATACGAATCAAATTCCGAATAAAGCTAGACATTAAGGTGATGCTATGCCCATTCTCCTGAATGACCCTGATGCCCATTAGCTTCTTTCCAAGGGTTCTTCCGCCCGAGAAAAACTCATACGCAAAAAAGTAACTCCCATTAACGAGAAACAGCGCAATAATTGTTATCGCAATAGGCAGTGAATTCCCGATGAAAATAAATTCCATTTTAGACATGCCATCTAAAACGAAAAAAAGGACAATCAATGACAAAATATTAAACGCCATTAAAAGCAACTGGTCGATTATAAAGGCAGCCGATCTACTGCCTAAACCAGCAATCTGAAACTGAATGGAAACAAATTCAGGTGTTTTTATATTTAAATGATCTTCATTCATAAGTTTCCCCCATCACCAGATGATAATTTCTATTTCTATTTTTCTACAATATTACTATAATAAGGAGAATAAAGACTTATTTTCCTAGCCCCTAAAAGTAGGTGTAAGAATGAATGTTAAACAATTTGTCAAAATGCATCGAGAAGAATGGAAACAGCTAGAACAGTTAGTGGCAGCCATGAGTAAGCGCAGACTTGCCATTACAGGAGACCATATTACACAATACCATCGACTCTATCAAAAAGCAGCCCAGAATCTCTCTTACAGTCAAACCTATTTTCCTCATGATGAAGTCACCAATTACTTAAACGGACTTGTGGCGAAATCACATAATCTTTTGTACAAAGACCAAGTCTCTAGCTTCAAGCAAATTCGTTATTTTTTTAGCCAAAAATTTATTGGTCTATTGCTTGAACAGTGGAAGTTTGTCATAGCTGCGATGATTCTATTTCTCATTGGCGGTTTTGGGAGCTTTATATCCGTCATGAATGATCCATTACATATCTATTCGATTCTCCCCGCGGAAATTGCCAAAGGTGTGGACCCGGATCAACTCGGGAAGGGCCATGAAGCGGTAGACTCCTCCCTCATGTCGGCGAGCATCTTGACAAATAATATTAAAGTCGCCATCTTTGCTTTTGCTGGGGGGATCACCTTTGGGCTCGTTACGACTTACTTAATGGTCTACAATGGCATCATTATTGGAGCACTTGCTGCCCTGTTTTGGCATCACGGAAAATCGTATGATTTCTGGGCGTACATCGTTCCCCATGGAATGATCGAACTCACAGCCATTTTTATTGCTGGTGGCGCTGGGCTATTGATGGGCTATAAGCTGTTTGTGCCAGGACAATATTCTCGAAGTTTCCAATTAAAGCAGCATGCAATAAGATCCGTTCAACTATTGCTCGGTACGATTCCTCTATTTGTTATTGCGGGTATCATCGAAGGCTTCATTACCCCGGCTGCGATTTCATTAGAAGCAAAGTACATCGTTGCTTTCTTAACCGTTATTGGACTCATCCTCTATGTAGGAATTGGCAAGCTAAAATTCAGCAAAGCTATAAAAGATTCTGATTCATAATATCGATATACTGAGAAACGGCAGTAATTGCTAATTTCTCCTCACGGGCCTCGATCATAACGAGGCCTTGTTTTTCCCATTTTTTCTTTTCCCTTTTCTGAAACAAAAATTGCTGCTGCGCCATACTTTTTTGCATCGCCGCTTGGACCGTATTCGGCTCCTCTTTCACTCTTTTTAAAAGTGTCTGATCTTCAATTCCAACCATTAAAAATAAATGTCGTTGTCGAAGTCGTTTTAAGAGGATTAGAGCACTTTCCTCATGAAGGAAGGTCCGTACATCACTAAATAATAACAGCAGACTTCGTTTCTTTTGGACCGTTTCAAGATACTGCAACACAGCTGCATAATTTGACTCAGCTGCATCAACGTTAACTGAATAGATTGCTTGGAGAATGGTCTGCAGGTGCACCATTCCTTTGGCAGGCGGTACAAAGACTTTTATATCCTTTGAAAAGGCGAGGACCGACACATAATCCCCCTTTTGGAGGGCTGCAGCTGCTACAGTCAAGGCGGCTTCTAACGCTTTTTCTAAGCGATTTCCCTGCGACAATTCTGCTCCCATCATTCTTCCACAATCAATTAAAATGGTAATATACTTTCCATGCTCTGGCTCATACTCATTCGTCATCACTTCGCGGAGTTTAGCGGTTTGGCGCCAGTTGATTTTCCGTGGATCATCTCCCACCACATAACTTCTAATCTTGGAAAAATCACCAACCCCGCTACGCTGCCTCCGGATCTTTAACCCTTCGTACACCAAATATTTCTGGGCATTTTCTAAATACTGTTTAGTTTCAGTTAAATCTGGAATCACTTTTACTTCATCCCGTAATTCAACGATCACTTGCTTTTCCCACAATCCCAGCAAACTCTTAAAACGAAAATAAAACTTATTTAACTCGTACTTTCCTCTCACCATCGCAGTGGTATCATAGGAAATCTCAACTACAGCCTCCTTTGGAATCGACCCCACGATAGGAAAGGGTCTTTCGAAGGACTGTGGCAGGTCATCCACGATTTGGTATGAGAAAGAATAAGTAGAAGCATTCTGAACCTCAATCGTTACTTGATAAGTCAGTCCTCTTTCAAATTCCGCAGAAATGGTCCGTTTAAAGGAAAGGTGTTTTTTAGAAGGGGAAAAAAACAGGTCAAACAAACTGGCCATAAATAATATAAGATTGGCGGCAATGACCAGGCTCCATGATATTCCCCAAATAGTACTAATCCCTAAAAAAATTGATAGTATGAGGTACCCCATTAATAATCGTTTAGTTGGTAAAACTCCTCTATCTTGGAACAGGAACCGAGCCCACCAGCTCTTCAATAATTTGGTCAACGGTTGCTCCCTCCAATTCTACATGCGGCGATAACTGAATACGATGGCGTAAGGCTGGCTTGGCGACCATTTTGATATCGTCGGGTGTGACGTAATCCCTGCCTGAAAGGTAGGCCCACGCTTGCGCTGCCTTGCCAATCGATATGCCAGCTCTTGTACTGGCCCCGAATCGGATCGCATCTGCTTCACGTGTTTTCCTGACAATCTTCATGATGTAATCTAATACATTCTCGCTCACCGTGACTTTTTCAATCTCTCTTCTAATTCGTAAAAACTTGTCCATATCTAAGATCGCTGACATAAGCTTTTCGTCAAAACTGTTTTCAATCATGTGTTTTAGGATATTTTTCTCTTCCTCGAAGCTTGGAAATTCAATTCTAAGCTTGAAGAGGAAACGATCCTGCTGTGCTTCTGGAAGTGGGTAGGTCCCTTCAAATTCAATTGGGTTTTGGGTGGCGACCACAAAAAATATCTCGGGTAAAGGATATGTTTCACCTTGGATCGTCACCTGTTTCTCTTCCATGGCTTCGAGCAGGGCAGCCTGTGTCTTGGCAGGGGTCCGGTTAATTTCATCGGCTAACAGGATATTGGTAAAAATCGGCCCCTTCAGCGTTTGAAAGGTGCTTTCCTTCATATTGTAAATTGTGCTTCCAGTGATATCACTTGGCAATAAGTCTGGGGTAAACTGGATTCGGTTAAAGGTGCCCCCTAATAGATTGGCAAGTGTACGTACCATTTGTGTTTTTCCAGTGCCAGGCACCCCTTCTACTAGGACATGGCCACCAGCTAAAATAGCTGATAATAATAGTTTAAGATTAACGCTTTGTCCTAAAATCCGTTCTTCATATTTGTTTAAAAAGGATGTTAATTCTGTCTTCATTCTTCAACCTCTCTCCTTAATTGCTCGAGCTTTTTCGACCATAATAAGTATTCTTGTTTTGTGATTGTTTCATTTTCAAGGATGTGAACCGAACCTGTTAAAAAGGATTTGATTTCATTAGCAGACATTCGAGTCCACTTTTTCTCAAAATAGCTCGACAAATCCTGCCATTCTCTATGATACGGAATCTGCCATCGTTCTTGGAGAATAAGCCTGACATAATCTGCTTGGATGATGATCGATTCATGGTATCGTTTACCGCGGAGGTACCAGGCAGCTAATGCTCTCAATCCTTCATCACTAAATCGAACCGACTCTTCCCTTGGGACGAAAATGGGTCCGAATCGCTTTCCTTTCATCCAAAGCCATAAAATCATTAAAAGAATCATCTGGATAACAAGAACTAAAAACCACATCGGATATACATTCCAAACAGTAGGTGCATTCTCACCGCTATGAATGTATTCGTCAAACAGAATGGTGTTTGATTTTGTTTCATTTAGTAGATACAGAAGCAGGGGTAAATGATCCCTCTTTAATAGATTCCCATTCGTCATCCACTCTGGGGTAATACCAACAATTAATTGTCCTTTTCCAAAAGATCGTTTAACTGAAATCGGACCGGTCTGGTCAGAAAGCAATACCTGATCTCCTTTTTTCGTCTGCAAACGGATAGTTGAATTAATTTGAGCACGATAGGATGTTCGGTCTTGTATAAAAACCTTCTGTGACTCACTTGAATTTGTTCCACTCGTTTTGATATCAAACATCCCTTGTGGATTGGTTTGCAACAATAAAATGGTATTGCCGGCTTTCATATAATTAATGTACGCCTTCATCTCTTCCGTTTCAAAGCTAATAGCTGGCTCGACCATAATTAGCAATTGGTGGTCTGATGTGGCAGACAGTAAATCTGGAGAATGACTCCAAAGCTTTCCTTCATTTTCCTTCTTAACATATGTATAAAATGCTTTCACTCCACTAGGAGCAGGTGACTCAGTCACGTAATCTGGATAATACTTCGGCTTCGGTGTAGAACTTAAATAACTAAAGAGCAAAAATAAACCAAGCAGAATGACCAGACCAATCCAGGTACGCATGTTGGAAAGAGATTTCATCAACTATTCTCCTCCCTCAAATCGCCAAGTACCTTCCGTATCTCATGATGGAACTGCATAAATTCCGATTTCCTCACGGTACGTTCCCCGTAGGTCACTTCTTCAAAAAGCTGTGCAAACTGAAAGAATTGTTCTGCCTTGAACTGATCTACTTTCCTAAGTTCATCATAGTAGTCCCAATTGGTTTTCCAAATTCTTGCCTCAAGCAATCCTTTTTCATGAAAGGAAAGAAGCAATGCTAAAAACAGATGGCGGGTGGAGGATGTATATTCTTCCAAACTCTCAAGCTTATCTGCTTCTTCAAGATGTCTTTCCGACGTCCAATTCATTTCTTTCCTCGATTGGAGCGGTTTTTGTTTGCGGAGGATTCGATTGCGTCTCGTATTTCGAATCACAAAAAAAGCAACTAAAACAAGTAAGAAAACAATTAGTACTATGATCGCAATAAGAATGGTGCCTGACACCCCGCTCGCGGAATCGATGGCTGGAAACAATTTTTCCAGTTGCGTGGCAATCCATTCTTTTGCTTTATCCCACCATGTGGCAAATAATCCTTTTGATTCGTAATAAACTCGATATTCTTTTCCTTTTAATATATCTTCAAGGTCACCACGTGCCTTGTCTGCATTGAACATATTCATCACCTAACATAATAGGTTTTTTTAAACCGGTTTGAATTCTTCTAGCATCTCTTTTAAATCGTCTGCATCATGTCGAGTTTTGGCATCCAGATACATAACCCCATAGCCTACGGAAAAAATCATTGTCGTGACTAAGGTAACGAGGTTTGTAATCAGTGTTAGCAACACACTGTTCCCTAAAACGATGCCAAAAGTCATTTGAACTCCAAAAGTAATACAAGAAATAATTAAATAAAAGACGATATAAAGTCCCAGCAATACCCATGTACGCTTTTTCGTTAATCTCCAACTTCTTCCCAAGCCTGGGGATACTTTATCAAGGACAACAGAGCCAAAATAAAAGCTCCAGCGAGTTAATAATAATCCCACAAGAACAGCAAAGCCGAGAAACAGGACAATTCCTAAAAGAATCCCTCCAATCGGATGCACGGTGGTCGCAACAACCACACCTGTAAATGCGATAATTGCGACGGGAAGAATGATAATCCCCAAACTAATCAATCCAAATAAAATACTGCTTCCGATGATTGGCCAAAATCGGGAAAAGGCTTTTTTAATGACCGAATCCACCGTATAATCTTCATTTCGACGGATATGATTAATGGTGAACAGAATGGCTGCCTCAGCAACAGGAGCCAAGATAGCACTAAGTATGCCTATAATAATCAGACCAATGTCAGCACCCAAGCTGCTGGAATCGATTGTGCCTGACTCTTCAAAACTGGTAAGCACTTGTTCAAACCATTCCCCTTCACTGCCAAGCTCTCTAAAAAAGCTTGTTCCAGAACTTAGTTGCAAGATTGCTTGGACCAAGTAAACAGGACCCATAAAGATCAGTAAAATCATAAAAAAGTCCTTAAAGCGATTTTTAGTTAGTTGAAAGGTGTGGTCGAGTATTTCGCCAAATCCTTTTGGGGTAGAAAACTTATTTTCCAACGTGTAAATCCTCCTAGAAAAAATTATGAATATGACTTATTTTATCATTCTTCAGATATATGTAGTGTAAAAAGTTGTCAATGAACGTAAAATCTGGATGACTAACATTGGATGTGAATTATTTTTCGAATAAGATTCGATATTTTGTCCAAAAATATATAATGGTTTGGAGTTTTTTACATAGAAATGAATTCAAACACTAGAATGGACAGAAAGATGAGGTGAAAAACATGGGTTGGATATGGAATAAAAACGGAAAAGAATACTATATCGTTGATCAAAAATTAACCACAGAACAGAATCCTACCATGGTTTCTGTCGTTACCCCCGTTTATAACGCAGAAAAATCGCTAAGAAAAACCATCGATTCTGTGATTAATCAAACACTAGGCATGGATCAAATCGAATATATATTAATCGATGATTGTTCCACGGACTCCTCAAGAGAAATCCTCTTAGATTACTCTGCGAAATACGCGAACATCATTGTTGTTTTCCTGGAAAAAAATTCGGGAACACCAGGTCATCCCCGTAATATCGGTATACAATTGGCGCGGTCTAATTATATTACTTTCCTAGATGCTGATGATTGGCTTGACCCTAACGGCTTGGAAGTATTATCGTCCATCTTATCAGAAAGCGGCGATGATTATGCAGTAGGGAAAACTATACAGGTCACAGCAAAAGGGATGTCTATAGTCGGTGAACATGAATCTTGTAAAGAAAGACGAAGTGAATCACCCTATTCGATTCCGCATATTTTCCATCATTTAGGACCACGAGCGCGCATGATCAAAACGAGCGTCATAAAAGACAATCAAATTTTATTTCCTGAAATGAAATTTGCGGAAGACAAGCAATTTTTTATCGATGTGTTAACCCACTGCCGTACAATTTCGACGACAGCACAACCTATTTACTATTTAAATCGGATGGATAACCAGGATTCGCGTTTAACCAATCAAACTAATATTATCCAAAAAACCAATTGTAATCTCAAAGTGATTAATCATATTATTAAGAAAGATTTAGAGGTAGAAAAACAAAAAATGGTTTTAAACCGTCTCTATGAATTTGATTCGATTACGAGATTCTTTCATACACCACATTTTCAAAAAACGAGGCTGAAACGCGTTTATTACTATAAGTTCAACCAAGTGTTAAAAACAACAAAGAAATTAAATTATGAGTTTTCCGAGGAATTTTTCCAACCGATGAATAAGGTGGTTTATTACTTATTTCGCGATAGGAAATATAAAGACCTTGAGACTCTTTTTGCCTGGGAAAAGAAGGAGAAAATAAAAGATGTCATTATCAAAGATAATCTCCCCTATGTGGTTGTACCCTTCTTAGAGGACAAATATAAATATATCCGCATACCCATGCACTCCATACTAGATGAGGAATATATCGATAAAAATAAATACACCCTAAAATTTAAGGTGTTTGGTGATCATCTCGATACGCTCTCACATGGGCTGGTTCGGGACTCAAAAAACGCATTGCTTGAATCATCCCTTCCGATAAGCGTAGATGCTAGCGGAAATGGAACATTAGAACTGGACTTAGAGGTATTAAGCCAACTGCCTGCTGCGAACTACTCCATTTTTTTACGCTTTAATGATTATTTGAAAATTAACATCCGAAAACCAACACCAGGCAAAAGCAACTATCACTATAAAAACCGTCAGTTTACTTTTTACGATACCATCTACTCAAACATCGGCTTAAAAATTTCATCTATAAAATAAGGGACAGTAAGCACTGTCCCTTTTTAGCATACATTCAATTTTCCGATTTCACGACCTGATCATTATTTTCATATACTAGCCACTCAGAGCCTTTGATTTTGTTAGAGCCATCAATAATTTTTTGTTTAACTCTTTTCTTTTCAGAGCCGATCAATAATGTCGGTTGATAATCATTTCTTGAGGAAACCGAAGAAATTGAAAATGGAACGACATTAATCTCTTTCGTATCGGAAAGAACTCCATTTTTCAAATGAAAGGTTTGCTGAAAAACAAACGTATCCTTGTCACTTGGGTTTCTATTCCCGCCAAACATAAAATTGCCGAGACTATATACAATAAATTTCCCTTTATATTCTTCGATCCCTTGAACGACATGTGGATGGTGGCCAAGTATAAGGTCTGCACCACTGTCGATGGTAAATCGGGCCAATGACTGTTGAGAGCTGTCAGGGACATAATGGCGTTCACTGCCCCAATGATAATGAACGAGAATAATCTGCGCTCCTTGCTCTCGTAGCTCTTTAATATCATTCTCCACTTGACTTCGTATTTCTTGTGTATCCGACCAACCCTCATATCCTAGAGCTGCGATTTTTGTATCTTTTACAGTGGTAATATATTTATGATCATACCCAAAGTAACCAACGTTCTGCTTTTCCAGAGATGTTACGGTATCCTGATAGCCTTTTTCTAGGTAATCATGGATATGATTGTTGGCTAAATTAACAGCCTCAATCCCACCTGCTGCTCCAAAAAGGTGCCCAGTCATTGATTTAGTGGAACTTACCTTTAAGTTATAAGCATGAGCACCGAAAACACTTTTAATCGCTTTGGTCTCTGATTTATCTCCTTCAGGGGTACTTGTACCATGTGCATTTATATAATCCACATCCGTCAATAGAATATTTCCCATATCTAAAGCCAATTTCATGGCATTTGCGGCCCCATTGTAATCAGGGGAAGTAATATGGTATGCATCTGTTGTGGAACCATAACCTACGATTTCTCCTAAAATTTTCGCTCCTCTTTCCCTCGCATGTTCATATTCTTCCAGGAATAAAACACCCGCTCCTTCAGACATAACAAAGCCATCACGCCCTTTGTCAAATGGGCGACTTGCCTTTTCTGGAAATTCATTAAGAGTAGACATTGCTCTCATTCTTGAGAATCCAGCAAAAGCTAGTGGATTAATAGGAGCCTCAGCCCCTCCAGCTAATATGCCATCAGCATAACCATGTCTTATATTTAAATAAGCCTCTCCAATTGCTTGATTCCCTGTTGCACAAGCAGAAACAGGGGAAAAGCTAGGCCCTTTAAAACCCGTTTTTATAGATATGATTCCTGATGCCATATTACTGATCATCATTGGAACCATAAATGGAGAAACTTTTCTTGGTCCCCTTTCAAGCAAAGCTTTATGATTATCTAATGTAGTATTAATTCCTCCAATACCGGAACCGATATATACCCCTAATCGCTCCTTATTAACATTTTGTAAATCTAGATTCGACTGTTCTAAAGCTTGTTGAGCAGCAGCAACAGCATACTGTATGAATAAGTCATATTTCTCCTGTTCTTTTTTATCCATATATTGCTCTGCGGCAAAGTCGGTAATATAACCTGCAATTTTGGTGTTAATATTGTTATAGTCATCAGATTCAATTTTTTTGATGCCTGAATTACCTTCTTTAATGTTCTTCCAGAACGCTTCAATTGTATTTCCTAACGGTGAAACCACTCCATATCCTGTTACGACAACTCTTCGTGCCATCAACAACACTCTCCTGTCATTCCTTTTTCGCATAACTACTTCAAAAGATCTTTAAGTTGTTCAAATATTTTAGACAAGAAACCATCTATTAATACACGTTTACATTGTAATCCGCCCTTGATGCTTGAAATAAGAAAAACTGCTAATGCTTACAGATCGTCAGTATTTTGAATTTTTGATGTCCTTAAGCAATTCTGATAGAAAATTAATTTCGATTTGACATAGACGTTTTACTTTCTGTTGCATGAGTATAGGCAAATAATTATAATCTGCCAATAATGCTGCGATAGGGCACACACAATCGGATGAATATAATGAAAAAAGGGCCAAGTTTGCCAAGAGGTGAACCCTTTTTTTACCTATTAGTAGGTAAGTATCTTCCAAAAATAAATCAGTTTCAAAAAGCTTTTTAACCTTTTAAAAGGCGGTATATTTCATTCATTGCTTGCTGCAATATCTCCTTTCCCAGTACCCGTCCGTATTGTATTGTTCCTTTCATACATGACACGATGGCAAAAGCTAATGATTCAATTTCTTCGGCTCCCCTTTCTACCAGTGTTACCTTAAGAATATTTTTAATAATCGTTATTTCTAACTGACTGATTTCTCGTACTTTTTGCCTAACTTTTTCAGGAAGGGATTCATAATCTGACTGGAGAGATGATACGGGGCATATCCCACCGTCGCTTAAGACAATTTGTCTCTCTAAAAAATGCTTGATCTTTTCTTCAACAGTCAGCTTAGAATTCGTAATGAAGGATAAAAAGTCCTGCAAATTTTGAAGCACCAGATCAGTAACGGCAACTCCCAAATCCTCCTTTTTTTCAAAATGATAATGGATGCTACCTTTCGTCACACCCAATCGTTTGGATAAATCATCATAGCTAATGGCTACATAGCCTTTTTCACGAATTAGTTTCAGTGCCAGATCGATAATTTGTGTTTTCCTGTTCTCCATGATTATATATTAACTTACTAGTAGGTAAGTGTCAAATTTAGGCTGATTTCATCCCGCCACTTCATCGGTAAAATGACTGCGACCCCGCTTGCCGTGTTTGCTTACGATTTTCGTCTATTGCAGCTTTCGGGAACTCGATGGTCATAAGCCTCTTCAATACCAAGAGCATCTGGCAAAACTTGATAAATCGATAGAGGACTTGGCTGAAAATGAAACCGATTGAAAGTCCTGTCGTTCTTAACAAATCTCATTGATTAATTTGAAATTTTGTAATGTAAAAATACAAAAAAATCATTGATATTTGACAAATTGTGTAAATATTGCGGATTCTTAAAAAGCAATAGAAAAGAGGCTGGGACATAACTAGCCTCAAATAGTGAGAAAGGTGAAATTGAGCGTACTCAATTTCACCTTTCTCTGTTTTTACGTATAATTGTAGTTTATTCTTAGCTGTTAGCCGTGAATTTTCGTAAATTCACGGCCATTAACACTAGTCCCATTTCGTTTTCAACTTTCGATTTCCCACGTACAGAAAACCGAGTGAAACGCAAATTAGCCTTCAAGATCCAAAAACTGGCTCCACATCTATTTTGCGTTTTTGATAGATGGCATTCGTTTTTTCTTCTGAAAGCTTCGCTCTCACATATTCTTTTTGTTGTTCCCATTTCTTGTTCACCATTAATGTCCGATTATTGCCTTCTTTTGCCTTCGTACATGATGAACGGAATGGGCATCCCGAACAGTCTTCACATTCATAGATTTTAAACTCTCGCTTGAAACCTGTTTTATCCGTGCGAATAGAACAATATTTAAAAACCAGACGTTGCTGGTTCGGGCAAATGTATATATCATCTCCTTCATTATACTGCCAGTTGTCTGGATTGAATTCGTTTTGTTTATATCTTTTCTTTTGCTCTTTCAAGTACATGTTATATGTAATGAGTGCTTCTCGTTTACGATTAGATAGGATATCTTCATAATTTTGCTCGCTGCCATAACCGGCATCTGCAACAATATGCTTTGGTAACTTAAAATAATGTTGCTCAATTTCGTCCAGGAACGGGATTAACGTACGCGTGTCTGTCGGATTTGGAAATAAACTATAGGCAAGTGCGTATTGACCCTCGGTTGCGAGTTGTACATTATAACCAGCTTTCAATTGACCATTTTTCATATAATCATCTTTCATGCGCATGAACGTCGCATCGGGATCTGTTTTTGAATAACTATTACGGGTATCAAAGATTTCGAAATCTCGTTGGTATTTCTGTGTTCGCAAGATGTAATCGGACAACTGTTTGCGCACCTGCTTGGAATATTTCCTCTCACTCCTTAACACCTTTCGTTCCACTACATCTGACAATGCTTCTATTTTTTTATCATAATCAGTAACGATATCATCTACTTTTTGAACCATTTGACCAAGTTCCTCAATGGATAACTGTTCTTCACTTTCTCGTTCAGTCTCAGGTATGATTTCCTTTTCAAGTAGCTCTATGTATAGTTCATTTGATTTTTCAATTAATGCTTTGTGATACTTCTCTATCGATTTCTTCCAGACAAACGTAAACTTATTCGCATTTGCTTCAATCTTTGTGCCATCGATAAAAATTGCATCTTGATCGATAAGTTTTTCTTCGACCAATTGGCAACGGAATTGGACAAAACATTGGCGAATTAATTCTCTCACTTCTGATTGCACACGGAATCGGTTAATTGTACGGTAGCTTGGTTCATACCCTTGAGCTAGCCACATCATACGGATACTATCTTTTAATAGGGCTTCAATTTTGCGCCCTGAGAAGACAGATTGCGTGTATGCACATAAGATTATCTTAAGCATCATGCGTGGATGGTAGGCAGGACACCCTCATTTCGAAGAAATGGTTCCATCGCTTCTTGAGGGATACTTTCAACTAAATGATGGACGTGGTAGGCAATATCATTTTTTTGTAATTTTACTTCTAAATCTAAAGGCAAAACTAATTGAT
>NZ_JBALSN010000023.1:0-39484 GCF_036966985.1 Neobacillus drentensis
ATATTATACTCATTTGTAAAAATATTCAATTAATTTTTTCATTTAGGCAATTTGCTTTTTTATTAACCCAAGTATTTATGGTATAGCGCCTTTGCTGTGGAAATATCCTTCGTTCCGTGTACCAAAACCCTTCCGTCTTTAAAAAAGACTAATCGATGAGGATTCACCGTATAGGATAAAAGGTATGGATTTCGTTGTACCACCGTTTCCCCTTGAATGGCCAATATTTTTTCTAAAGCCTCCAAATCACGAATAATTGGAATCGAAGGACGTATCTGAACTGAATCTCTTCCACATAGGACAGCTGTCTTTGTTTGATTTTCGAATGATAAATAAGGGTAAGTACGTTCCTCCCCGCAAGAAGGACAATCCCTCTTTTTCAACTTATCTACTTGTATGGAACTATATTGGTTTTTCCATAAATCAAAAGAAACAAGTTTATTTCGCAATGAATCCGAGTCGCCAACCAAAATTTTCAATGCTTCACTTATTTGAAATGAAACGACCATGTTAACAGCTGGACTAATAATTCCAGCTGTATCGCAGGTTAATCCTCCAAGAGGAACGGTTTCTACTAAACAAGAAAAGCAAGGTGTTTTTTCAGGAATGATCGTGTAGGAGATTCCGTAGCTTCCAACGCAAGCACCGTAAATCCATGGGATACCATACATTTGGGATACATCGTTAATGATCATTCTTGTTTCGAAATTATCCGTTGCATCGATAATAAGATCAACTTTTTTGGCCAAGTCTTCCAGCTCTGATACAGAGGCATCTGCAATGATTGCCTCAATTTTCATAGAAGAGTTAATGGCTATTAAGCGGTTTTTGGCCGCTATTACTTTAGGAATTCGATTTTTAGCATCTTCTTCTGTATATAACTGCTGCCGCTGTAAATTGGACCATTCTACATAATCACGATCAACAATGGTTAGTTTACCAATTCCAGCGCGGGCAAGTGCTTCGGCGCAAGCTGATCCGAGTGCTCCCACTCCAATTATGAGTACATGTTTATCGGAAATTCGCTGCTGCCCGTCTTTTCCAATGGGTGAAAAAAGTTCTTGTCGTGAGTACCGATTAATCACCCGATACTCATTCCTTCTTTTGGACTGCTTGCTGTGGCATATCTCTTTTTCTCGATTCGGCCGGCCTCATAGCCTAATCGCCCAGCTTCAATCGCTAATTTCATTGCTTTTGCCATTTTTACTGGATCCTTGGCCGCTGACACAGCCGTATTCAATAAGACGCCATCGGCTCCTAATTCCATCGCTAAAGCCGCATCGGCTGGTGAGCCAATTCCAGCATCCACAATAACAGGAACGACGGCTTGTTCGATAATAAAGCTAAGGTTTACGGGATTGATGATACCTTGACCAGATCCAATTGGCGAGGCCCCTGGCATGACAGCATGACAGCCAGCTTCTTGAAGTTTCCTAGCTAAAACAACATCATCTGAGGTATAAGGGAGGACAATAAATCCTTCCTTCACTAATTCTTCTGTCGCCTTTAGGGTTTCAATCGGGTCAGGAAGTAATGTTTTATCACATCCAATCACTTCCACTTTAATCATATCGCATAGGCCAGATGCTTTTGCTAATTTTGCGATACGGACGGCCTCTGCCGCTGTTTTCGCACCTGCTGTATTAGGCAGTAGCGTATATTTATTGGTGTCTAGCTGTTCTAAAAAATTCGGCTGACTTGATTCAAAAATATTCATTCGTCTTACCGCGAACGTGAGGATTTCAGCTTCGGAAACTTCCACTGCTTCCTTTTGGATTTCATAGCTTGGATACTTTCCCGTTCCTAGAAACAAACGAGATTGAAAGGATAATGAACCTATTTTTAACATGTCAACCGCCTCCTACAAAATGGACTATTTCAATTCGATCTTTATCTGATAATCTAGTACTTTGGTGATCTATTTTAGTTAAGATTTCACCGTTCACTTCCACGACAACGCACTTTTGATGGATTTCATAATGCTTGAGAACATCTGAAACAAATACGACATGCTCTGGTAATTGGATATACTCACCATTTAATATTACTTCCATTTTTAATCTCCTAACCAACTGTCTCTTTGTGTCTTTCAAGGTGAAAAGCTGCGAGAAGTGCCTCATCTTGCTGTCCACCTGCTAATAGGTCAGCTACTATTTTCCCTGTAATAGGGCTTAATAAAATCCCATTTCGAAAATGCCCTGCTGCAACGAACAATCTCTTCCATCTTGGATGCTCGCCAATATAGGGGATTCCATCGCCTGTCTGCGGTCTGAATCCTGACCACACTCGCTCCCATGCTGCTTCTTTAATCTGAGGAACTAATTGAGTCGCTCTTTCTATTAATGAAGCAATCCCTTCGGGTGTAACCTTGTTATCAAAGGTATTTTCAATCATGGTAGCACCAATATAAATTTCCCCATTTCGTTTTGGTACCAGATAACAGCGTTTATCAGAAAAAATAGTCGTGTTAATAATCGGTTCCTCCGTTCGAACGGAAAAGCATTCTCCTTTAACAGGATAAACGCTAATGTCTAGCCCAGATTCACGCATTAATTTCGCCGCCCAAGCTCCGGTGGCCACGACAACTTGTTCACTATGTATGACACCATTGGTCGTTTTAACCCCTTTAACCTGATCGTTTTCAAAAATAAAAGAAAGGACCTCCGTGTTTTCACGTACTTCCGCTCCAAAATAAACCGCCCCTTTTGCAAACGCTTGTGTTAACTTTGCTGGCTGCACATGTCCATCGTTGGGGAGATACATCCCTCCAGCAACACTTGGTGCTAAAGACGGTTCCATTTCTCGTAATACCTTTCCATCCAGCCATTTTATCGTTGGATCCCAATTCCTTTGATAGCTAACCTGTTTTTTTACTTCTACTGCTATTTCTTCCGTTTCTGCAATTTTCAGCATTCCTTTATTCACAAACTCGATATCAATTCCAGTATATTCATATAGCTCGCTTGATAGAGTAGAAAACATTGCTTGACTCTTTAATGCCATCTGGAATAAAGGGCCATCTTGTTCAATCTCAGCTTGTGCTGCCAGCATACCGGCAGCCGCACTGGAAGCTTGGCAAGCCAATCGTTCCTTCTCAATTATGATTACTTTTCTTCTCATTTTTGATAGTTGATAGGCAATAGAGGATCCGTTAATCCCTCCTCCAATAATGGCAACATCAAATGAATTTTCCACTTGTTCCATCTCCATCTCTTAAAACATTTATATAAGCCTTTACTGCTAAAAATGGATCGTGAGCTTCTAATACTCCTGACATGACCGCGATTCCTTTTGCCCCAGCATTTAGTACCCGCCCCGTATTCTCGGGGGTTATGCCTCCAATGGCAATTACCGGAACCTCTAATTGTGTGATCCTTGATAATTCCTCAAGACCTTTAGGGGTCATTCCTGGTTTTGATTGTGAAGGGAAGACATGGCCGAAAAGCACGTAATTAGCACCCTTCTCTTTTGCCTTTTGTCCTTCCTCGTAGGAATGGATGGAACTTCCTACCTTAAGCTGAGGAAAATTCCCTTTTACAATGGCTGCATCTAAACTATGAAAGGCTAATTGAACCCCACCAGCCTTTGTAGCTAAGGCAACATCCACTCGATCATTGATAATAATCTTTGATAGTGGCAAGTTTGTCGTGGTTAATAGTTCAACTGCTTGAAAAAGCTCCCTCGCTGTTTTTTGTTTTTCTCGTAAGTGAATCGCGGTTACATATGGGTGAATATCCATGATAATTTCACATAGCTGCTCGATCGGCATTTTACCATTGGATATAATATGTAACTCTTTAACACTAGTTAAAATACAAGTCACCCCCTATAATCAAGATTCCGAATCTCAATGAAATAAAGTGAAAAACAAAAAACCACTTCCTTTTGATAAGAAAGTGGTTGATAATTTGAAATATAAACATGTTTCTTCAAATATCCATGTTTCCACTTCCCTACGCTGGTATAACCCAGATCAGGTTCATAGAGTCCCGAAGTATCACTTCAATCTCAGCCTTTTAAAAAGGCACCTCTAGCGGATTGTTATCTATTCATTTATATAAATCCCCTTGCATGGATAATGTTAACACTTCAATTAGAAATGTCAAATAAATTCTTATACATCCCTTTCATATATACTCTGCCTTCACCTATACATGAAAAAAGATTATTTCACTATGGTCAGTTTTTGTCCAATATAGATTGGTTGATTGGGATCGAGGTTATTGGCTTTGACGATGGAGTCAATCGTTACACCATACTTCTGGGCTATTTTCCAAAGAGAATCACCAGCAACAACAGTGTATACAACAATTGATACTGTTGGAAGGGTTACGGTAAATTTTGCTACATACCCAGAATCCAGAGTATTGATATCTTTCTTGTATTCTATTGAATACCAGTCTCCAATTGCGGAATATATTTTTATATCTGTATTTATCGGGAGCACAAACTTTGTATCATATTGAGTTCCAGGATTGGTTCTAACATTGACGTTTGTCCTTGTCTTAGCATTTTCGATTGCTTGAATCTCCTGATTGGATGGAACTTTGATTAATGGCTTGGAGACATATCCTTTTAGAACCGCGCTGATAATCCTGTACTCAATCTGATACCAATCACCTGTTTCTCCAGTTATAACCACTTCTGAACCAGCAGGGATTGTTGTTAGTATGGTGCTTTGAGTGGTGGCTGCCGAGCGCAAGTTGGAATTTTTCAGGGTTAGACCAAATCCTTCTGTTATCTGGATTAATTTGTCTCGGGCTGTATACTCATTCTTATTTCCTGCGAGATCTGTGAGTTTTACTACTGGATAGTAGTTTCCACGGATAACGTTAAAGCCACGGCTGTTTTTTCCATCCCAATAAAAATTGGATGTACCCTTCAAGTGGCGTCCCCACCCAATGGTCTGAACTAGCTGGCCGCTTTCATCAATAATGGTTACATCCATATCTGCCGTTTCACTGATGGTAATGGGAATTTTAATTTGGTTCTTCCCATCCTGCATAGAAAGCTGGCTGACTGCTGGTAAATCGATTGTTGCCGTTGGCTTTTCTGTATCTAACTGGGATGTTTTTGGCACGGCGTACGTGTATAGAAATTGATTAGTTTCTGTTACAAAAATCGTATCTTTGATGACGCCGATTGGCCGCAAGCCAGATGCTCCAGTAGTTGGTGCCAGCTGAAGAGTTGAATAAATAAGCTGACCATTTGCAGTATTAAAGAATTTTATTTTGTTGTAATTTGCCAAAATAATTTTATCAGAGGCTGCGACCATTCCACTTGACCCTTTTACGGTCTGAAGTCCACCAGCAACAAACTGTTCTGCATACAAGGTCTTCCATTTTTGCACTCCGGTATTTTTGTCTACCGCAATTATATTGGTCTCATCTAAGATAATTAAAGAATCACTCGTTACAGATAAAGGTTGTGTAAACATTCCCGAAGGGCTAAACTTCCATAATGTTCTTCCGCTTGCAGCATCCAATGCCCAAATATTTCTTGTCGTCGCCGGTTTCGTTTCGAAGTAAAGCTTCCCGTCTTTATAGACAGTGGCCCCATATATAGGCAAACTTGAGTCAAGATTAAAAGTCCAAAGCACCGTTCCTGTGGAGGTGTCGAATGTATACATTTTGGATGTCATTTGAACTGGATTCCTTATATTTGCAAACAGTCGGTTATCACCGGCAGCGAAAACTCCTTCCAACTTCTCTTGGAATTTAAGGGGATAATTCCATTTCTTTTGACCCGTATTTACATCTACTGTACCAATTGCATCCAAGCCGTCGGTGGTTCTTGTTAAAAAAAATAAAGTATTTTGGTCAATTAAGAGACGATTCGCAAAGCTATCAACGGTCCAAAGTGTTTGTGGAGCGTTTCCGTTATCTCTAATCGCATAAACTTTTGTCATCGTTGAAGCGTAAATCACTCCGTCTCTTGCTATCAAGTCAAGAAACCCATTCTGTTCTTCTATTGAAAAATTCCATCTCTCTTTATAAGTGTCCAAGTCGGTGGCAGAGAGTATTTTTTTCGAGATTCGTTCAACTGAATATAGTTGATTTTGATTCACACTAAAAAGGGCAGATGCATTATTAAATGGATCTTTCTTTAATGTCAATAACGTCAAATCAGAGGGTAAGGTTGCACTAGAATAATTGGTATTTCCTTGGTCAGCTAAATGCATTTCCCAGTTTTGGTCATTCGCCCTTAAATTCTGATTCCTTAAAAGTCCCTTTAATTCCTTTATTCTTTTTCTTAATTGTTCGTTTTGAGCCTGTAATTGCTTGTATTGTCTATAAACATCGAACGGATTATTTCTATAATAATGATTGAACATCATTCGGGAACATCACACCTCCATTTTTGTGCTTCCATTATTTTATGCACATTTGCCTAGGTGGTGAGATTTAATTAAACAACCCAAAGAGCCTTTTCTAAAAATGGAAAAGGCTCTTATTATTTAAACCGTTTGATGCAGTTTTTGGCGGAGTTTCCGGGCAGCAGTCACCATATTTTTAAGAGATGCAATGGTTTCTTCTTCATGACGTGTTTTTAAACCACAATCTGGATTCACCCAGAATTGTTCTTTTGGAATAACCTCGACACTATCTTTTAATATCGCACTAATCTCTTCTACACTTGGCACTCGGGGACTATGAATATCGTACACTCCTAAACCAATCCCAAGTTCATATGGATTTTGCTTAAGAGATTGGATCAGCTCCCCATGACTTCTAGACGTTTCGATTGAAATAACATCTGCATCAAGGGCACGAATAGGCTCAATAAAGTCATTAAACTCGCAGTAACACATATGTGTATGAATTTGTGTTTCATTCTTCACACTGGAAGTGGCTAACTTAAAGGCATTGATCCCCCATGCCAAATAGTCCACCCACTTTTCTTTGCGTAATGGCAATCCTTCGCGTAATGCCGGTTCATCTACTTGAATAATGGCAATGCCTGCATCTTCTAATGCTTGTATCTCCTCTCTCAGCGCTAAGGCTAGTTGGTTGGCTACTTGTTCACGAGAAATATCATCACGGACAAAAGACCAATTTAAGATGGTGACAGGACCTGTTAACATCCCTTTCACATACTTAGACGTTAATTGCTGGGCCGCTTCTACCTCCTTCACGGTCATTGGGGCGACCCACTCGACATCACCATAAATAATTGGTGGTTTTACGCAGCGTGAACCATAGGATACCACCCATGCTTTTTCTGTAAAGGCAAAACCTTCTAGCTTTTCTCCAAAGTACTCAACCATATCTGTTCGCTCAAATTCACCATGTACGAAAACATCCAGTCCAATCTCTTCTTGAATTTGAATCCAACGAGCTGTTTCCTCCTTCAAGAACACTGCATATTCAGCGTTGGTGAGTTCTTTTTTCCGCCAAGCCGTACGTTTACGTTTTACTAGATCCGACTGAGGGAAACTGCCAATTGTTGTGGTTGGAAATTCTGGTAAGTTTAATGCCTCTTTCTGCAAAGACTGGCGTTCTTTAAATGTCAATGGACGTGTAAAATGTTCGGGTTTTACTTGTAATTCAAGCTCCTTCACCCGTGCATTTTTCCTCGCCTCATGCTGTTCTAATGCTTGAGTCGCTTTCATACTTTCTGACACGCTCTTATTTCCCGTCCACGCCTCGTCACACACATAGGCTGTTAACTGTGTTAGCTCTACCATTTTCTCTTCAGCAAATGATAGGGCATTTTTTAATGTGGCATCTAGACGGGTTTCTACCTTCGTCGTCACAGGTACATGCTGTAAACTACATGAAGACTGAATCCAAGCCTCTTTTACATCGCTTAATAATAAAACAGCTTTTATATTGAATGCTTTTTCAGCCAAATTTGCCCGCCAAATATCCCGTCCATTTATGATGCCAATTCCTAATACTTTGTCTTGTGGAAAGCCGTATTTTCGAAGTGAGGCCATATTCTCTTCGGAACCATGGATGAAATCAAGACCAATCCCTGCAACCGGTAATTGAGATAGTTCTTCATACGCTGATAATCCTTCAAAATAGGTTTGTAACATGATTCTGGCAGCTGGTACTTGTTCTGCTAATTGTTTGTAAATCTCTTGGACTAGTTTTACATCATCTGCTGTAAGTGAAAGGACTAGTGCGGGTTCTTCCACTTGAATCCACTGAGCGCCTGCATTTACAAGTTGCTGCAATACTTGTGCATAGAGTGGTAGAAGTTTTAAAATAAACAATGCTTTCGATTTGGCATCGTATCCTTTTGCTAATTTCACAAAAGTAAACGGACCAATTAAGGTAGGCTTTGTAATTAGACCTAATTCCTGTTTGGCTTCTAGAAAATAATCTAATATGTAATTCTTCGTTAATCTTAATGACTGGCCTTCATACTCAGGAACGATGTAGTGATAGTTGGTGTTAAACCACTTTGTCATTTCACTAGCCACTACATCATTTGCCCCGCGTGCCATTGCGTAATAGGTTGATAGATTTATTTCATCGCCTTTCCACTGATAACGATTGGGAACCATTCCGAACATTGCCGCATGGTCTAGCATCCGGTCATAAAAGGTAAAATCTCCAACTGTTAGTAAATCCAAGCCTAATGATTGCTGGCGCTTCAAATTATTTAAGCGAATCGTTTTCATCTCTAAACTAAATTGCTCCTCTGATATCGCTGTCTTCCAATAAGATTCTAGACACCGTTTCCACTCCCGGTTATCACCAATATACGGGTAACCAATCGCTGTACTAACTAAATTCATTTTTCATTCCTCCTTTTTATAGTTACAAAATTCCCAAATACAAAAAAGCCATCTCCACATAATGGAAACGGCTTTACAATCAAGTTAAAGTTTAGCTAAATAGCATGCATAAACAATGCTACTCATAACTCGTTTGTCGTACAAATGAATGTCACCACCTATTTCCACGTAGGTATTTGGTGTGTACTGGAATTTGGCAGGTCTCCTGGCTCATCATCATAGTTCCTCACACCTTCCCGTCGTATAGACAGTGGTATTTGTGATTCACTCCGATTTACAGTTGCGGGACAGCGACGGAATTACACCGTTCTTCCCTTTTAAGCCAAGCCTTAGCTTGGCACCAATTCTTACACGATATGGAATTTTCACTAACTATAACATATTAGTAATTTGAAGTACATAATTTTCTGATAAATGGTCAGATTAACATCCTTAGAATTTAATTATTTTGCTCAAGACATTGATAAACCGCCATCATTTCTCGCTTATTCAACTCACGAATACGATTGAAAATGGGAATATCCGCAACAGCCTCAGTGAGTAAACTATCAGCAACAACATCACTTACGTTACCAGTTAGCCATGTTTGTACTGGTATGCCCTCGACTATTTCCCTTCGACCCTCATCATTGATGCCGCTCGCATGACAACTCACACATGGAATTGTTAATTTAAACACGCCATCATGGAGATTATCTTCAGAAATTACTTTCTTTCCTTTACAAAATGGACACGGATGACTCGCTTTAATCTTATTAATTTGGGTAACAATTTTTTTGTAACCAAACGCTTCATAGACATATGTTAGTTTTTTGTATTTTCCATTGGTGAAATACTTATCAATAATGGTTTCTCTAGTTTCGTCAATATTGGCAAAATCACAGATTGTGATCAGATTTTTGCTGCTTATTGCCTCGATATTTCCTTTAATTCTATCCCAGATTGGTAAAACATTTTGTAATACCATTTCATAACCGGCGAAGCTTGCTAGTTCCAATTCAAGCATTTTCAGCGATACTTGTGTTTCCCTAGGAAGTAAGGAGACATCTTCCGTAAGTACCATCTCGCCGCCAACAATTGCTTTTAGTTTTTCAAGTTCTGGTAACTTTCCTACTGTTTTTATGACCTGATCAATAGGTTGATGAATAATCTCACGAATATCCGTGTCACCAAACTTTAGTTTTTTATGGTGGTTTAGCACGGTTCCTTGACAGATTGGACAGGTAATCATCTCTTTTGATGCTTTCATATGCTCTTTAATAATGGATTTCGAAATGAACATATACCGCCCAATGATGGTATTGAAGCCTTCCCATTTTCTCTGCGCTTGCCTGCTTTATCATAAAATGACTTTTCCCAATAGCCGTATAAAAAAGTATGTCTTTCAGCATCTGTCATCTCATTGTAGCTTTTACTAATATCTTGACCAAGTTCATTCTTGATCTCATCAAAAAGGAATTGCAATTTCGGATATTGATAATATTTTAATACTTCCATTACGTCCGGATGTAATAAGCCATCCCAAAATGGCACTGTTTTGTCTTGAATCACCACATCAAAATCAAATTTTTCAATTTCTAGGCGACCAGAACAGCTTGGACAATGATTTTCTTGACTAAAGAAATCGAAGCTCTTTGTATCTTTATTGGTTGGATGTGCAGCCACAATGTGGTTGATCAATCCACCCATTTCATAGAGAAAACTATATTGACTGTACAAGTGTCTTTCAAGATCAATCGCGATAACGGGTGCGATTTTATCAGATTCATATTCACCATAAATCAAACGGGCCATTGATGATAGGCTTTTCAAAATACCGCCTTTATAGATGTTTTCTGCGTTTTTAAAATAGCTAATATGATTTTCTTTTAGATAGTTAATAGCTTTCTTTGATTCTAGTGTTGAGGAAATATGCAAGGGAGCAACACTATTTGTCCTATTATGTTGACGAAAATAATCATCATGACTGACAACATCAAGATACCTTACAGGTTCTAGCTGTCTTTTCCCAAAATCAACGATAAAATCTGAGCTTTCTAGCATATAGGCATTATGTTCAATCATCATGATGGAGATAGATTCATCTTTTAGTATTCCTCTGATACTATCAATGAATTGGTTTAAAATATTTTGTGATAACCCCTTTGAAGGCTCGTCAAAAATAAACAGGGTATGTGGGTTTCTTGCGTTTGAAAACAGCTCAGAAACTAAATGAACACATTGAAATTCACCGGTCGATAAGGTTTGTGTTTTCCTTTCCAGTGTTAAATACCCAAGTCCAAGTTTGATTAATAAGCTCAAGCGTTTATGAGCGATGTCTTCATTTGGAAGGTCCTCAATAATGTCTTCAATGGAGCGCTGAAAAATATCATCAATTTCGTCGCTGTATTTGGTGAGTTTCCTTTTAATATCAAGAAACGTCGCAACGGTTGACCGGCTGGTAATCGATTGGTTTCGATCCTGCCCTACCATGACTAGTTTATCTTTTGGATATCGCTTTAGAAAATCCTTAGAGATACACTCATTGACAAGGGTCGATTTACCACATCCAGATTCACCCGTAAAGGTTACAAGTCTATTTTTTGGAATCTGAATTTCATCCATTTGAATATTGCGACAGTAAAGATTTTGAAATTGATAGTATTCTGTTGGCATTGCCTGATTTCGTTCCCAAAAAACAGGTTTTGGACGAGGCGATTCTTCGACAATTTTCCCGCCGTATTTACCACTGCCAGGTCCAAAGAACAATTGCGTGTTGGCTGTATCTAGCACCGTATCAGAATGATCAATTAGCCAAATCTGATTCTTATAACCCAATTGTTTAATCTGTTCTAAAATTTTCAATAGGGTTTGATGGTCTAGACCCACTGAGATTTCATCAATAATAATCACAGTATTTTCACTAGCTGCCATGAATTCAGCCAAGTAGAGCCGTGTTATTTCCCCACCTGACAAGGTACCCATGATCCGATTTAATGTTAAATAACCAATATTCATATTGATAATATTTTTAAGAATATGTTGTTTCGCTTCACTAATATGTAATTCCTCTGAAAGGGAAAAAATCGCTTCAATGCTTAAATTGTTGATATCGGAAATACTATGTGGCTGATTCCACAATTCTATTCTTTTTTGTTCAACTTCCGGATTATAGCGCCTGCCCTCACACTTTTTACATTCAACATTTTTGGTCGTACCGCGTCCTTTACACTCAGGACACCAGCCTAATGCATTATTAAAGGAAAAAACTTCTGGCGAAAGATGAAATTTTTCAGCAAGCCTAACGCGAATCTCTTTAAAAACACCAGTATGTGTGCCAATCGTTGAACGCGGATTAGAAGAAATCGATGATTTCCCTAGGAAAAGAACTAAAGGCATGTCTTCCATCTTGATGGCACTAAAATTTGTTTCCATTATATTAGGAAACAAATACTGGTATTCAGCCTTAGGCAATAAGGAAACGAGACGCTTCTTGGATTCTTCACCAATGGTTTGACAAAAAGTGGTTTTACCAGATCCGGACAAACCTGCTATTCCGAGCGTCTGATCTTCCGGCAAGACAGCATCTAAACGGTTAATATTGTTGGCAATTAATTGATTTATCTTCATCGGATATCCTCCCCCTTCTCTAAATCTAGTATTGCCATATTAGCACAACTTCAAATGAACATTCTATTCATTTTGCATCATATTTGTATTTTATTAGCCTCTTAAATTAATTTGGTCCATACAAAAAGACGCCTTCTTTCTTCAAGAAAAGCGCCCTTTAATTAGTATGGGATGACCCTTAAGTGTTTAAGTTTAGTAGGTGTTTTTTGTGGGATAAAAGAAATTCAGAAAATGGTCTGGGGATGCATGGCATATTGTTACATATGAAAGTAGTATTATATTGTTATAAGGATAAGTCGCGAAATGGAGGAATTCAGCAAACAGTCTTAAAAAATTTTAGCCAAAATACACTCTTACATTCTTTTCTTTTCGTGCTGTTGCTAAACAGTTTAGTATAAAATTCTTGATTTGGTTTTTATCCCAATTTATCAAATCACTTTCTGATTTGGAATCATCATTATTATATAATTTCTTGTAGGCATTCAAAGCCTTTTCAATTTGTTGTATTGAAAAAGTAGCACTGCCGCCAGATCCACTAACTCCTGCATAGTAATTATTTGCATCAAGTAAACTATACAGTATGGTTGCATTATAATTCCCCATGCTAAAACGTGCATAAGCAATTTCTTCTCCTGCTTTATTGTATCCTGATATATCATGACCCATTTATTTATTCTCCTTTAAATATTAATTTGTAAACCAGAAATAAGATACTTGGCCATAGAAATCTTATAAATGTAAATAAGTAGTTTACATCGCTTATCACTCCTTTCAAGTTTGTTTATAGATTGAGGGCTGAAAGATAAGGATGGAAAAAGAATGGTCAGGAAGAAAAATGTGAAGATTCAATTAAGAGGTGTGCAGAAACGTTGGAATAATTAATTAGTTGTTATCATTCTATAAGGATTTATGGGATCATTGTTTTGATGGGGAAAATTTATGAAGGACAGAAACGCCAAAATTTGAAGAGGTAATTATTGTTTCCATTTTACTGCCTCCCTACAGAAAAAATAATATCACATTACATTTCAAATAAATTTAGACTTTTCCAAAGCTTTTCTACAATTGTGTGAACACTTTCTTTAGTTAATCATTAAAGTTAAAGTACCTAAAAAAGGCAACGCCCATAATGAGGGTTAGTTGCCTTCCATTGGTTAAGCCCGCTAATACATTGGCCGGGGCACCACCAGGATTTCATTCAAAGACAACTTTGCCAGGCTGAGAAGAGTTATAAGGAGTTAAAAATCTATTAATAACTCTCCAAGAGCTGTTACATCATCCATTTCAACCTCTCCTAAATTCTAGAATTTATTAAGCCAGAAGACTACTCTTCTGGCTTTTTATTTGAAATAGAACTAATTTAAGCTCTGCTTCGTAATCTATCAAGAAGCACGGCAATAACAATAACTATCCCTTTTACAACTTGCTGCCAGTAATAATCCACGTTAAGCAAAGTCATTCCATTCGTTAACACAGCCACAATCAAAACCCCAATGATAGTTCCTTGTATACGGCCACGTCCCCCTACAAAACTAGTACCACCTAGTACGACAGCTGCTATCGCATCTAGCTCAAATGCTATTCCTACCATGGGCTGCCCTGAGAACAAACGTCCTGCCATCACAACTCCACTAACACCGGCCAATAAGCCACTGATCGAATATACATTAATCAGGGTTCGATTAACTTTAATCCCTGTAAGATGTGCAGCTTCTTCATTACCGCCAATAGCATAAACATGGCGCCCGAACATCGTATACTTTAAAACGATTAACATGACGATATAAACTATTGCCATCACATAAATAGGAGTAGGAATCCCTAGAATTTCACCTGCTCCAATGAACTTGAACTGCTTTGATGCCAAAACTACAGGATATCCGCCGGTTATAACATAAGCCAACCCCCTCAGGTAGGTCATACTTCCAAGCGTCACGATAAAGGCAGGCAACTTAGGTACAGCTGTTAAAAATCCATTAATAGCCCCAGCAACATATCCTACAGCAACTCCTACTAACATAGCGATAACTGGAGGAGTTCCGGCATTTGATAGTAATACAGAAATAACACCGCTCAATGCAAGGGTTGAGCCTACCGATAAATCAATTCCTCCTGTTAATATAACTAAAGTCATCCCAGCTGCCAAAATGGCAGTGATTGAACTCTGCTTTAGTACGTTTAAGATATTACTTGAGTCTGTGAAATTCGGTGCAAAAATAATCATAACTATGATTAATAAGGCAAGAATTATTACCATGCCCAGCTGATTAAAAATCTGTTTTGACCGTTCCTTGAATGAAACTACGGATGGACTTGACATTTGTAAGTTTGTATTCATTATTTAACCTCTCCTGTAGCATAGTACATAATTTTTTCTTGTGTGGC
This sequence comes from Neobacillus drentensis, assembly GCF_036966985.1. Classification (GTDB taxonomy): domain Bacteria; phylum Bacillota; class Bacilli; order Bacillales; family Cytobacillaceae; genus Neobacillus; species Neobacillus drentensis_E. The sequence continues at coordinate 14,744 of NZ_JBALSN010000023.1, forward strand.
TTCATCACGAGATAGTTCAGCTCTTAGTTTCCCCTCATGAATCACTAAAATCCGATCACTAACTCCTAATACTTCTGGTAATTCAGAAGAAATCATCAATACAGCAAGCCCTTGTTCTGCTAATTTACTTATGATTTTATGAATCTCAGTCTTTGCACCTATGTCTACACCACGGGTGGGTTCGTCAAGCAACAGTATTTTAGGACCAATAGATAACCATTTAGCAATAACAACCTTTTGTTGATTTCCTCCGCTAAGGCCCATAACATTTTGTTCCTTTGATGCCGTTCTTACTCCAAGTTCTTTAATGTATCGATCCGCATCACTATTCATTTGCTTATACTGCAATAGTTTAAATCTACGATAGGTTGGTAATTGTGCCATCAGTATATTTTCTTTTACGGATAAATTTGGTAATAACCCCTGTTCCTTCCTGCTTTCAGGAACATGAGCAATGCCAAGTTTTATTGCGTCAATAGGACTTTTTATATGAACCTGCTGGCCATCCAAAATTATTTGACCCTCTGACAGTTCGGATAGTCCAAAGATTGTTCTTACCAACTCAGTCCGTCCCGCACCGACAAGGCCTGCTAAGCCCACAATTTCACCAGGGTAGATTTTCAGTGATATCCCCTTTACAAAATTCTTGTCAGAGACATTTTTTAACTCAAGGACTGGTTTTTGTTCAGACCTAACACTACTTTTAATTCTTTCTCTTACAAATAGCTCATTTAACTCTCTTCCTACCATAAGTTTTACTAGATTCTCAGGATTTGTATCCGAAATTGGTCCACTTGTAACCCAATGACCGTCTCTAAGAACTGTAAAGCGATTTGAAATTCTAAAAATCTCATCCATTCGATGAGAGATATAAACAATAGCTACGCCTTTTCTTCTTAATTCTTCAATGATGCCAAAAAGCTTTTCTATTTCTTTATCTGTCAGAGATGCCGTCGGTTCATCCATAATTAAAATCTCAGAATTAAGTGATAAGGCTCGAGCTATTTCTACCATTTGCTGTTGGGCCACACTTAAAGTGGAAACATCCGCTCGAGGATCCAAGGAAGACCCTATGGATTTTAATACTTGGGCAGCATTTTCATAAATATCATTCCAATTTATTAGGCCCAGCCTATTTTTCTTAAATGTTGTCCCCATCATAATATTCTCACCAATGGACAAATTAGGTGAAAGGCTTATTTCTTGGTGAATAACACTGATCCCTTTATTTCTTGCCTCCATTGGATTATTCCATTGTACTTCTTGACTTTTATATTCAATCGTTCCTCCATCAGGCTGATACACTCCAGCCATGATCTTCATTAAAGTAGATTTTCCTGCACCATTCTCCCCCATCAAGGCATGAACTTCTCCTTTATAGAGTTCGATATTAACGTTTTGCAACACCTTGACACCGGAAAATCTCTTTGTAACCGCCTTCATCTTAAGGATGGGTAACTGACTCTCTTCTAGACGACGATTTATTTGTTCTTGAATCTGAAATACTGCCATAAGTGCCACTCCCTAAGTCTCTTTTTAAGCCCTATTTTACTAGGGTATAAATATAGTGCTCCTGATAGAGCACCATATTTTACCTCCACTAGAGGGAAATCAATTACCAGCCACTGTAGGAATCAACATTATCTTTTGTGATAAATTTAGTTGGAATAAGAACTTTTGAGTCAACTTTCTTTCCGTCAATGATTTTTAATGCTAAGGCAACACCATCAATAACCATTTGATTCGGGAATTGCGCAGAAGTACCTGCAAAGCTTCCGCCTTTTTTCAGCGCATCAACCGCAGAAGGCGCACCGTCAACACTTACGACAAAGAATTCATTTTGTCTACTAGCTTGTTCTTGAGCAATTTGTACTCCAACAGCCTCTTCATCATTTATTGTAAATACTGCATCGATTTTTTTGTTTGCTGTTAGTGCACCTTCCATTACGGTAAGAGCCTTTTCACGATTCCCTTCACCATTTTGTTTAGCAACAACCTTGATATCTGGATATTTTTTAATTACTTGGTTAAAACCTTTAATTCGTTCTGTCACTGCTGAAACAGGAGGACCATCAATAATAACAATATTACCTTTTCCATTAAGTTGTTTTACAAGGTACTCCGCAGCTAATTTACCTGCTTGGATGTTATCAGACATAACCACTGTGTCAATCCCACCTTCTGCAAATCCATCAAGAGCAACAACCGGAATACCTGCTGCTTTTGCCTCACTAACTGCACCAGCAATACCAGCAGAATCAAATGGGCTTAATAATATTAAATCAACTTTTTTTGTGATAAAGTCTTCAATTTGTGCAGTTTGTTTAGCAAGATCTTGATCGGCACTTACAGTCGTTACTTCAGCATTATACTTAGAAGCAACTTCTTTAGCCCCTTTAGACATCGCTACAAAGAATGGATTACTTAAATTTGGAACTGTTAAACCAATCTTTAGCTTTTTTTCAGTATTAGACTTGTTATCTGTTTTACCAGTATTAGAAGCGCTTTCATTGTTGCTGCATGCACCTAAAAAGCATAAAGTTAAAATTAATAATACTATGTTAAAAATTTTAAAGTTTCTCATCGTTTGTAATTCCTCCTAAATATAGTTTTGTAAAGTAATAGATACTTCTAGCAAAACACAATCCTTGTAAAAAAATCTGTAATACCGTAGTATAAAAATGAGTGCTAAAATTAGTATTAATTTTAGATATACTCAAGCAGGGTTATGATTTTGGGCTTTTTTCCATTTGGTCGTGGTTGCCCTGAATCGTAACCTTTTTTGTGTTTCTTTCATTTTCCTCACCCGAAGAACAAGTTAATTAAAACGATTAAAATCTCTTCTATTATTTTCACAACTCTATAAGCATCACCTCCTAAAAATGGTGTGGATATTTTTTAAAGCGTTTTCATTTCGATACCTTCATTTTTTTTATCTGATATTAGATCCTTACCTATGGGGAAAAGTCAGACTACGCGAACAGAAATTCCTGATTCCCCAATGCGGTTAAGTACGGTCTTTTCTGCAGCACTATCGGTTATTAAATAATTTATCTCATGAATCTCCGCAAACTTCGCAAAGCTTACTTGACCTATTTTGGTATGATCCGTGATGAGAATAACCTTTTCCGCACAATCAATCATCTTCTTTTTCGTTGATGCCTCAATTAAATTTGGGGTGGTTAAGCCATTTTCTACATTAACGCCATTCGTAGCAATAAACGATTTGTCTACACAAATTTGATTAAAGCTGTTTTCAGCCAATGGACCTACCAACGCTAGTGTTTCTGAACGCAGAGAACCACCACATAATAAGACTTCAATTCCAGATACATCCTTTAATTCGTTGGCACATAATATCGAATTGGTAACCACCTGTAAGCTCGAAAAGTTCCTTAGTTCTTGAGCAAGATAAAAAGTTGTCGAACCCGAATCTAGCAAGATACTTTCACCGTTCTCAATAAGCTTAGCCGCTTCCTTTGCAATGGCCCTTTTCTCTTTTTGAAACTGCACTTCTTTCTCAATGTACGTCGGTTCGAAGGTCACACTTTTGAACAAGACAGCCCCACCATGCGTTCTTTTTAACAATTGTGCTTCCTCTAGTTCCTTTAAGTCCCTACGAATTGTTGATTCAGACAAGTCGAAGTGTTGACTTAATTCTTGTACATCTACTCTAGCATTCTTGTTTAGTAACTCTAATATGGCCGATTTTCTTTCTATACCGTACACAGAATCGTTTCCCTCCCATTCATTTGAAATGCGCCGTTTGACTGTTTTAGCTCACTTTTGAATGAATTTGATGTTTTATGCTCATTTTTGATTATATGTGCTATTTTACCAATTTACAATATTAATTTCAGAATAATTACAAAAATTTAAAATTACCAAATTAAGATAAAAAACTATTGTTTTTCAAAGATCAGAATACGTTAGACTATACTTATTAGGGGGAACACTCTGACTAAGTAAATTTAGAAGTAAACACAAGTAAGCGCTTCGAATGGTATTGATTTGAGAGAAATGAAAGTAGTTTTGAAAAAGAAAAATGGAAGTATAAATTCTAAAATAAAACTAAATGGGAAAAAGGAGTTTCTCCATTTAGGGAGTAACTCCTCGTTTGTGGTCCCAAAATTGAATAAAAGCAGGAAATCCCTTACTGGGTTCCTGCTTCTTCTTTTAAAATCATAGCCGAGACGCATTCGACATGTGTAGACTGCTGATTGTAGTCAACTAAAAAATATACTAATGTAGCCTTGTTCATCTTTTAATATTTTAAACGTATTTTTTAAGTCTTTTTGTTTAATAATAAAATAGAAAAATACATACTTTCGTTACTAAAAAAACTGCCGCTTTTACGACAGGTTTCGCTTATTCAATTGATTTAATATATTCGGCAATGGCATTCACTTCCCATGTTGATAACATCGGAATGCTGTTATTTCTATGACGCTCAATCGCAGATTCTATGGTCTTTGCGCTACCATCATGAAAATACGGCGCAGTTGCCCAAACACCCCTTAAAGTTGGAGTATCAAACCTTTTGCCATCACGCGGATTCTGATATTGACCACGTGCATCTCCTTTTGAAGGCACGTCGAGTTTGCTTCCTGTTCCAATATCATGGATAAAGTTTGTGTTTCGTTCCGTCAGCTCTCCTTCTTCATTCACAGCCTTGCCGCTGTCAGTGTAGAACTCCCCGCCATGGCAGCTGAGACAGTTTCCTTTTCCGTTGAACAACCGTTCTCCTTCTTTGGCTGTGTTTGTTAAACTGCCATCTTTTTTCCGATAAGGACTTTGAGGGGGAGGATACGAGTTTGGATCTTGCAAAAAAGCCAGGAGTGCATCATACATGTGCTGTACATCTTCTGGGATCGGTTTGGCAGGATCAAGTTCCATCATGCCTCCCATTTCGCCTTGAACAGTATGAATGTAATCCGTAAACTCATTGCGTGACCCGTCCCACAAAAAAAGCCCTGTTTCCGTCGTCACCACGTTGCTTGGAATATTACGTGGACCTTTTGCCGTCGTTAACGTTAAGCGATTCATGTCCCCATCGGCATGGCACGAGGCACAGCTCATCCAATTGTTCCCCGTTATGCTTGTGGCGAATTCATCACTGTTTGCACTGTAAAATATTGTTTTACCTTCCCGCACCTCTTTTGACAGAGAGTCTTTTTTAATCAGTTTTACAGGTTCCCCTGACATAGTGGCCCGTGCATAAGGGCTGTCTCCCCCTGTTTGAATCGTCACTAAATTATGACTCATCGCATTATGAACATATAGTGTCTGGCCATCATTTGAAATGGCAATCCCCCGTGGGTTATCTCCTTTAATGCGCCGCAAAATTTGGGTCGCATTTCCGCCACGTGTTAAATCAAAAACGACAAGGTCTTCGCTGCCCGACATCACCACATAGGCTTTACTGCCATCCGGCTGAAAGGCTACATCAAATGGGTTCGCTACGATGATGGTTTCATTTTTTACATCCCGTATATTCATTTCGTCAAAGAGCTCTTTTCGTTCATCTACGATTTCTTCGTCTTTTTCTAAATCGATAACGGACACCGCAGGAAAGATCGTCTCTTGAAAATGAATTGGGGTATCGATATTCGTTAACAAGTGTGGAACAAACGCCTTTTTCCCATCAGGCGATATCACAAACTGCTCAAAAGTATTAGGAATCCCCTGGCTTTTCTTACGGTTAGTCTGATCCGGTGAATTAGCTAAGTTAATAGTCTTTGTCACTTTGTCTACCTCTGTATCGATGACAGAGATATTGCCATCTAAATAATGAGGAACATATAGCTTTTTCCCATCCTTGGTCATGGCAACCGTTCTAGGACGGTCACCAATTTTTAATTCCTTCTTTACTTCCCTCTCATTTGTATCAATGATAGATAGCGTACCAGACTGATAGTTTGCTACATAAAGTGTTTCACCATTTAGGCTTGTGACAAGCCCAAATGGTTGAATGCCAACCTCAATGGAGTAGACCACTTTCCTCTTTTTTGTGGAAATAACGTCTACTTGGTTGTCAAATAAACACGATACATAAACATATTGGCCATCAGGGCTTACTGTTAACTGCTGCGGTTGTTTTCCGACCGAAACTTCTGCTTGTATTTTTTTCGTTTTTGCATCAAGGATCGATACGGTGTCCACATCTATATTGGCCACATAAAGTGTATCCCCTTTGTCATTTAGCACCATATTATCACTGTGAACAGCATGGTCACGAAGGACCTCTTTGTTCGTGGTTGCCTGTTCCGGCACACAGCTTGCAGCGATAATGGCCGTTGCAGATAAAATTGTCAATTGCAAAAGTCGCTTCCACCACATAATGTTCCTACCTACCGTTTCTTCACTTCTACGTTCACTAAAACAGGGGCAATTCCATATTTCCCATGTCCTGCCTGCACTTGTGGAACATTATCTTTGTCGGTATTCCCAAGCTTTTTACCTTCAATATAAGCATCTCCTGTATCCCAGAACTCACTTGCCTGCATTCCGTCCTGTAATGATGGACCGTCAATAACCGTATCGTAAAAAGCAACATAGCGGGAGATAATCGTTTCACGGTCCAGAGCTGACAATGTCTCTTGATCTCCGTCGGTATTGTATAAATTATTTAAGGCAACGCGGAAGACAGCTGATAAAGCCCCTGCTGTCATTGGGTTATATCTCATTTCATCTTTACTTGTGTAATATAAATTGGTTTCTTTATCGAGCATTTTCTCATCCATCGCCTGGTATAATTCACGGGCAGCATCGCGGTACTTCGTTTCTTTCGTTGCTAAGAAGGCTCCAGTTAAACCTCTAATTGCCCCTAGTTGTGCATCTAAGGTTGGCTCGGTATCGTCCTGGCCTTTTCCGATGGTATATCCGTTTGCAACTAGGCCATCTTCACGTTTTAACTCATTGATGATAAAGTCGGCTTGCTTTTTAATCATTTCCAGAGCACGCTTTCCTTCTCCTGTCTCTAATCCTTTTGCATCCTCACCATTGGCGTATCCGACAGGAAGACCGTCAATCGCACGCTGGAACATTCGCAGCGCCTCTGTCGTGTATCCGGCCTGGAATGTATCTACATGCGCTCCCTGTGTCTTTCCGTCATGTTGATCGATAAAAGCTCCCGCTTCATTGTTAAAGTGCATGGCATCGATATTTTTAAAGACTTGCAGCAACACATCACGGTTGATGGAATAAGGATCAGATGCCTTTACATCGTTGGCAGCAGAACCATCTACATTCTCCTTAGCTGCACTCGGAAACGGTTTACCGTCAAATGCGGCTAAAAACGCCGGGTTTTGCGCTTTGTTTTCCGGGCGCTGATCTGTCATTCCGTAAAATTCGGATGCCGGCCACAGCATCAGCCATTGATCTTGCAGCATGCTTCGTGCATCTTTTACGGTCAATTGTTTGGCGTTTGGCATCTCATCATTGCTGTCTTCCACGACTTCGATTTGGTGCGGCAAATAAACAAAGCCATTTGCCGGATTATATTTGTTTCCAGTCCCAGCCGTCAGCTGCTTTTTAGCTGTATCATAAAATAATCCGTCGCGAATGTAGGCCAACTTGTTCCAAATTTGTTCCGTCAGAATGGCTCCCTGCATTCCATCAGCTGAACTAACCCCTAACGCGATGTTTGCGTCATCATCATCTTTCGGTGATATCGCTTCAAGTTCTTCATCGCTGTCTACTTTATGTAAGCCTCCCATAAAGTCTCCAGACCAAAGAGCCTGCTTCAAGAAGGTTGCTCCATATGCTGACGGATTTAACGTTTTATCCATCTTTGACCGACCCCAGCGCAACGTTTCAAAATTCACCTGATACATTGGGACATAAGAATCATCGCCATTTTCTGCATAACCATTTGTATCCACTTTTTGTATGTAGTGCGGGTCACCGGAGGAATATTCAATTAATGTTGGAAACATATTCCGAAACAGTTCATCTTTTGGATAACCGACACTGTCTGCCAGTTCATAAAAACGTTCACCTAGCATAGTCGGTACGTCTTTTCCTGTTTTCTTTGCTAATTCTGAAACTGCCGGGCCGTGGATTAAATGTAGGCCCATACCGGACTTCTCCGTCACTTCATACATCGCCTCTTCTGAGTATTCATATGATTCTACACCTGCTGTGTAGTCAAATTTAGAAGGCTGATCAAGCTTTCTTACATCAAGAACATCTAAATCTAAGCCGAGGCCTTCTACTAATGGCTCTCCGGAGAGTTCAAATTCTGCATAAGCAAACATATTCGCGGCTGTATCAAACGTATAATCTGTCACTGGAGCAGATACGCTGCTTTTTTTTGTATTTGTTACCGTTTTCGTTTCTGCTTTTGTATCTTCCTTGGCAGTTGATTTCTCGTTTGAGCATGCACTTATTAATAAAAGTGATGAAGCCAATGCAACTGTTGTCATCACTTTCCATGGTAGTGTTCTCATTATAGTTTTTCTCTCCCTTAATTTATGACTCTAAAATTGAAAATTGATTATTATGTCATTTTCTAACTTCAATTGATAATAACAATCATTATCAATTGAAGTTAGCTTCATTTACGTAATTAAGTCATTTCTCCTAATCTATTTATTTTCACATCCCTTTATAAAAAATGGTCTATAAGGGTGTCAAAATGATATTATTCTTGACGAATTAATGATTTTACATGCTTTTCTTTTTCCATATGGCTATTTTCACTAAAGTAAGTTTCTTGAATATAAGTGATAAATTGTTCGATCCGCTCATTTTGGGACACCTGTGCTTTTTCTACAGAACTTACAACCTCGTTCATACTGTCTTGCAAAAGTTTTTTTAGGTCGTCTTGAGGATACATTTCTTTAAATTTAGGAATCGCTAAATCTCTGGATTTATTAATAGTTAAATTCATTAACTGATTTAACTTGAAATATTTATCCAAGCTTAAACGATACATTTTTCTTCCACTAAGTAACAATCCAAATGCGCTTGTATAAAGGGTAAGGCTCATTATATTGATATTACCTGAAAGAAGAAAGTTAATATGCATAAAGAGACACGCCAGAATGGATGGAAGTATCATAAACCCAGCGATGAGAAACAAACCAACCGTCACCTGAACAATGGGAATGGCATAATTTAAAGCCATTACTTGCTTCAAGGCTGCTTCTTCTATAAAAAATTTATAAAACTCTGGCACATTGGGTTTGTCTGATGTATTCATCAGATAATCACTTAGAAATACTCCTGGTTGAGTAAACCAAGAATGTCCTGAAGAACCCCCTTCACCTAAAATCTTCGTTACTCCTGCTAAAAACCAGCCTATTCCAAATAGAATGCGCATTAAAACAACTAAATTATGAAAAAAGTGTTTTCCTGAATTATTTTGATTTTGCATCATTAACCCCCTCCAAAATATATATTGATCGAAGCAATAGTGACAATGATAATCATTATCACTTTTTAACCGTTGGCGATATATTATAAAAAAGTTCTTAAAAACTATTTAAAATAAAATTAAAAAAATTTAATATTTCACACTATGTTAATGTAGTACTTACCGTATGAATGTTAAAACTTAAAATCTTGTTTCTTTCTAGTCAAGTTACTAGGTAATGAATATTTTCAATTAAGGTATCTTACAGTTTAGATAAAATCTCAATGAGGAATTATCATGTTGCTTAATGAAAGGAGTTGTTTTAGTTGAATTTCAAAAGGAAACTATTACCTGATTGACCAAAAAAGAGTGATAATTTAAGATATTATTATAGATAATTGATAATGATTATCACTATCGATATATAAAATGAGTGAATTTGTTAGGGGAAATGGACATGAGGTTGTTATTGGTTGAAGATGAGTCAAAGGTAGCCCGTTTTATATCACAAGGATTAAGAGAACACCATTATGTTGTAGATGTGGCGAACGATGGTGAAATGGCTTCTGAACTCGCTTTTGCAGAAGAATATGATCTTATGATTGTCGACCTTATGATTCCGAAGAAAAATGGAATGCGATTGATTAAGGAACTAAGGTTAAATGGAAAAAATATTCCTATTCTCATTCTCAGTGCTAAAGATTCCGTGGCAGATAAAGTAGATGGACTCGATTTAGGAGCGGACGATTATATGACAAAGCCGTTTGCTTTTTCGGAGTTATTAGCACGTATACGGTGTCTATTAAGACGAGACCAAGAAAAGGCATCACCTCTTTTACACGTAGCGGATCTGACGTTGAATCCTTCTACGAGAGAGGTGACTCGAGGGGGACTCCATATATTCCTTTCCAATAAGGAATATGCTATTTTGGAATTTATGATGAGAAATGCCGGTAAGATTTTATCTAGAACGTTAATTCTAGAACGAGTTTGGATGGATGCTTATAACATAGGAACCAATGTAGTTGATGTATATATTAATCACTTAAGAAATAAAATCGATAAAAACTTTGATTTAAAACTAATACAAACAGTTTACAGTATTGGTTATATAATCAAAAGTGAAGAATAAACCATCATGAGGTTTTTAAAAAGTATCGTATGGAGAATTACGATTTGGCATTCGATTATGTTTATTTTCATTTTATTCCTATTTAGCGGATTCTTATATTTTACATTTTCTGAAATGGTAACCAAAGAAGTCGATTCGATCCTAACCAGAGAACTTGGTTTGATTGCCTATTGTTTGGAGGAAGGGGATTCGTATTCTAAAATCGAACAACACATCAACCGATTGCGAAGTTTTGAAAGCGTAAATCAAGAAGAGATCTATTGGATCATTGAAACTGATCGAGGGCAAATCATTGCAGAATCTCGAAATTTGGACGGTCAACTCATCAACGATTCAGAAGCTTTAAAGAAGATGGACGAGAATACCATCAGCTGGGATCCCGAGCTAAATGGGATACCGCTTCGTGCGATGTCCATGCAACTGATATCAGAAAATAAATTGACATACAGAATTACGGTTGCTACAAACGACACGATACGGCATTTCGCCATTGATCAGTTACGGAACATTATTATCATCTCTAATTTTGTATTCCTAGGAATATCAATCGTGATGGGATGGGTGATTTCGAAAAAAACTTTGAAGCCGATTCATCAAATTATCAGTACGACTAATACCATTACTGCAACCAGTTTACACGAACGGCTGCCTATTGAGGGGCCGGAAGATGAATTGTATAGTTTATCTAAAACTCTCAATCATATGATTGACAGACTAGAAAGCTCTTTCACGCAAATTCAGCAGTTTACTTCAGATGTTTCTCATGAACTTCGTACTTCCTTAACAATTATGCGAGGAGAATTGGATGTTGCTTTAAATAGAAATAGATCTGAAGAGGAATATAAAGACGTCCTGTATGCTGTTTTGGAAGAGGTCATCTATTTATCTGATATGGTAGAAAAATTCTTATATTTATCGAGAAATACCTCTAATTCAAATCTGATAGAGCGTAAAACCGTTGACGGAATGCTCTTATTCCAAAATGTTAGGAATCATTTACTATCATTGGAAATGAAAAAACAGATTGAATTACATATTCAAATACCCGATCCATTCATTTTATTCGGGGATGAAGATCTCTTAAGAAGATTATTTATTAACTTGATTGAAAATGCGCTTAAGTACACTCCAGAAGGTGGCACAGTGGAAATCATAGCAAACAGGACGGAAAAATTCATTTATATTAATGTAATTGATAATGGGATCGGGATTTCAGAGGAACATTTGCCTTTTATTTTTCAGCGATTTTATCGCGCGGACGATTCCAGATCAAGAAGTCAAGGAGGAACCGGGCTTGGATTATCTTTATGTAAATGGATTGTAAATGTTCATGAAGGAACGATGGAGGTTCGTAGTGTGCCGGATGAAGGGACGAGCATAACTGTAAAGTTGCTTGCTTATTAATGAATATACAAAGAGGTTCTAGTGCAAAAACGAAGAACCACCTTTTTGATTTATCACTTATTCACATGTTAATACCGTAAATTCTTTTTTAGGCATATTGTGCATATCCCTTGCCGTGACATGGTGATAATAGAATAATCCCCCACTTCTTGAAAGTTCTTAGTGATAGAATAAATATCCCTTGCCTTGGAGTTTCCCAACAATCTTTTCATGCTCTTCTTGTCGAGGTTTCCATGTTTCAAATTTTACTTCAAAAGCGTCTTTTACCTTCTCATCGCCTTGTGTGAAAAGTGCTTCAATGACGACTTCTTCATTTTAACTTCGTAAATCCTTTTCAGGAAACGGAAAAAGGCAACACCCAATAGTAAACTGGCACCCATGTAAAGGACACATGAAAAAAAGAGTTAAGAAGCTAAAAGATGATTCCTATATTGAATAGGGGCCATCTTTTTTAAATTCCATTGATAACGGTAATTGTTATAGTAAACCATATAATGGTTTATTTTCGCCTTTAGTTCTTCTAATGTTTTACAGGATTGATAGTCTACCTCATCTTTTAAATGGCCAAAAAACGACTCCATCGGGGCATTATCCCAACAGTTACTCGCCTAGACATAGATTGACCTAGTTCATATTTTTTTAACAGTTTTTGATATCTTGGGCTTGTATAATGGCTTCCTTGATCTGAATGGATAAAGGAATCAGAATGTAAACTAATTTTCTTGTTATTCATTAATTTATGGATAGTTTCGGTTGCGATATTTAATGTGATTCGGTCTGAAACATTATAAGCTAATATCTCATTAGAGGAGGCATCTTTTATGGTTGACAAATAGGCCCTATCCTTTCCGTTATATGGCAAATATGTAATATCAGTTAATAATACCTTTCCTGGGATTCCTTGCTTAAATTCTCTGTTTAACTTGTTTGGAACAACCTGATGTTCCTTCGTTGCCTTTGATATTTTTTTATATGGATTTGCCTTCCGATGGGGGCAAACAATCCCATACTTATTCATGATTCTTTGAATCTTTTTTCTGCTTAACTTAAGGTCATATTCATGTTTTAATATCATTTTGATGGAACGTGAACCTTTCTTATATCCCCGTCGTTAAAACGCCTTAAGTATAATTTCTTTCATCTTTAAGTCCTCTAGTTCCCTCTCCCGTCGTCTATCGGCTGCTTTTAGGTAGCTGTAATATCCAGAACGAGAGACCTCTAAAAGTTCACAAAAATACTTTGTCATCATCTTAAATTGATTTTGTTCTATAGTTTCATATATCAGTTGAAATATTTTACTCATTTCCAGGTTTTGACCGGTGTTTAGCAGCCTCCTTTCTGTCATTTCTAGCTTTTTTAACAGCTCTACCTGTCCTTCCAGCAACTTAATTCTAGCTTCTTACCTTTCTATAATTTCTGCTTAAGAAAGATTTCGATTCAAAGGCCTACCGGAAGTTGCCTTTCTGCCATCTGAAAGCCCAATTAAACCATCTTTTTCATATGCTTTTTTCCACCTATATGTAGACCTTTCAATTCTTCTCTTACCTAAAATGTCTATGTCAAAGCCATTCTCCTCAAAGATCTGCCTTGGGAGTTTTCCTGCCAGATATTCATCCATAAATTTATTTTTAAAATCATCCGAATATGTAATAGCTAAACTACTTACTTGCTGTACATTTTGATTTTTTTGAAGTATTTTTATTTCTTTATCTGAAAATGTTATTTTGCTCATAGTCGTCCCCTAAGCCCCATATCTTTAAGATTCAAGTATATAAAAAAATACCTATAGATAATACACTCTTTTTCAAGTGTCTTATCTATAGGTACCATTTTATAGGGTTAGTTGCCTTCTTTTAAAACGAGTTGCGCTACGCATTCCACGTGCGTTGTCATCGGAAACATATCAACCGGCTGCACTTCCACCGTTTTGTATCCTCCGTCCTCCAATATCCGCAGGTCCCTCGCTAGGGTAGCTGGATTACAGGATACATAAACGACTTTTTTCGGCTTCATCTCGATGATCGTTTTCAGTAAGGCCTCGTCGCAGCCTTTACGTGGTGGATCAACGACCAAGACATCGGCGACATTTCCTTCTTTATACCACTTTGGAATCACAACCTCGGCTTCCCCAGCAGCAAATTCGGTATTTTCCATTCCGTTTAATGCGGCATTTCGCTTCGCATCCTCAATCGCCTCTGGAACTACCTCTACACCAAATACCTTCCGTGCCTTTTGTGCTAAAAATAAAGAAATCGTTCCGATCCCACAGTAGGCATCAATCACGCTTTCTTCCCCGTTAAGGTTCGCGTATTCAAGTGCCTTATCATATAAAACCTTTGTTTGAACAGGATTAACCTGATAAAAGGACAGGGCGGAAATCGCGAATTTGACATCGCCGATATAGTCGTAAATGACTTCGGTTCCCCATAAAACGTTCGTTGTCGCTCCCATAATCACGTTGGTCCGTTTGGAATTCACATTATGGATAATCGACTTTATCTTCGGGAGCCTCGCTACGATTTGCTCCACTAGCTTGTCTTTATGAGGAAGGTCAGCCGACCTGGTGATAATGACCACCATGAGCTCCTCGGTTTGCTGACCATAACGGGCCATAATATGTCTTAGCACACCTTTATGTGATTCCTCATGATAGGCAGGAATCCCTAGCTCACTGCAAATTTCCTTCACCGTCTGTACTGCCTCATTAATTTCAGGCAGTTGAATGACACTTTCGTTCGTATCAACAATTTCATGGCTCCTTGGTTTAAAAAAGCCAGCAATTAGTTTACCGTCCTTTTCCCCCACCGGCACCTGTGCCTTGTTACGGTAATGAAAGGGCTGATCCATTCCTAAAATGGGATGTACAACGACATCCTCTAATTTACCGATCCGTGTAAGTACCTGACGAACTTGGTTTTCCTTATACTTTAGCTGACCTTCATAGCTAATGTGCTCGAGCTGGCAGCCGCCATATTTATGGATATCACGGCTCTCAATCTCGACTCGATCAGGGCTTTTTTCATAAAGCTCCACCAACCGCCCAAAGCCATACCCTTTGCCCGTCTTAATGACCTTCACTTTTGCCTTTTCGCCAGGCAGTCCGTTTGGAACAAATAACGGGTAACCATCAACCTTGGCTACACCCGACCCATCATGGGTTAAATCTTCAAACACTACATCTATAAAATCATTTTTATTAACCGGTACGATTCTGCTCATTCGTTTCTTCCTTTGCACGTTTTGACTGCTAAGATTGTAACACAAAGCATGGTTGATTGCGAAACTTGCTCAGGAAAAGAGCCTTTTTTTCGAAAAAACCAAGAAAATTGTCAGAATATTTTTATTTCCAAATATAATAAAAGTGTATATGATTAAAACAATCTCATTATTGGAAGGAGTGGATAATGATGAAGATGAAAAATAACCTTACCATTCCGTTGCTCCTTGCCTTTCTTGCTTTCACCTTTCTTCACTTTTCATATTCACTTTCCCACTCTCATACCAATATCAAGGCCATCATCAATATAGATGATGCCAAGGTGAAAGGGCAATGGGACGATGACAAGAAACTGCCCATGGACTTACCCATTCTTATCGTACTTCCTGTCATCCTAGCAGCAATTGCCGCCCCACTAATTTATTTATCTATCATTTTTATCAGAAGCTTTATTTTTTTAATACCGAAATTTCACCAATCAAACTATGTGATCTATGCTCCCGAATCATTCTGATACTAATCAATGATAAGGGAGGAAATTATAATGTGGATTCGCTTTATTATTATTGGCTTTTTTTCCATATCTGCCGCAAGCATGCTTACCTACCAAGGGATTGAAATTTTCCATGCCTTTACGGATTTCTTTAAGCAAAAATAACCAAAGGGCAGACTCCGGCGGGGATTAATAAATCCCCCTTTGGAGTCTGCCCTTTTTAATTAAAAGCTCTCTTCTTGATCGCCTTTCATGGCTGCAACTTTATCTTTAACCTCTTCAATATTTCTCATCTTGTTATCCCAGCATTTTTGACTCAAGTCGACTGGGTATTCAGCAGGATTGGTAATCCGCTTATACTCATCCCAAAGGGCAACTAGGTTTTGCTTTAAATAATCACGGGATTCTTCCAAGCAAGGCACTTCATAAACAAGTTCCCCCTCAGAAAAAATTCTCACATGTAATTCTTTTGCTGTGAAGTTTGTAACCACCTTGTTCAAAAATGTATGAGTTGGATGGAACATCCGCAGCCGTTTTTCAGGGAGCTTTTCATCTGCTAGTGCAATATAATCCCCTTCGGCATGGTTGTTCGTATTATTGATAATTCGATAAATCCTCTTCAACCCAGGTGTCGTCACCTTTTCGGGATTGGATGAAATTTTGATCGTATCTTCCATTTTTCCGTTATGATTCTCTATAGATACAATTTTATAAACCGCCCCAAGCGCAGCCTGGTCGTAAGCTGTAATCAGCTTCGTTCCTACTCCCCAGCTGTCAATTTTGGCACCTTGTGATTTCAAACTCATTATCGTGTATTCATCTAAGTCACTGGAGGCTACAATCTTGGCATCAGTGAATCCAGCCTCATCCAGTAATTTGCGTGCTTCTTTCGAAAGGTAGGCAAGGTCACCGCTATCAAGGCGGATTCCGATAAAATTAATTGTATCCCCAAGCTCCTTAGCCACTTTGATCGCATTTGGAACACCGAGACGGAGGGTATCGTATGTATCTACAAGAAAGACACAATCCTTGTGTGATTCGGCGTACTTAATGAAGGCCGTATATTCGTCCTTGTATGCCTGGACCATCGAATGGGCATGTGTTCCAGATACAGGAATACCAAACAGCTTTCCCGCTCTGACATTACTTGTTGATTCAAAACCAGCAAGATAAGCTGCTCTTGTTCCCCAAATCGCCGCATCCATTTCCTGTGCCCGTCTTGTGCCAAATTCCATTGCCACTTCATCGCCTACAACTTGCTTAATACGCGATGCCTTGGTCGCAATTAATGTTTGGTAATTCACAATATTAAGCAAGGCTGTTTCTATCAATTGCGCTTCTGCAAGAGGCGCTTCAACCCGTATGATTGGTTCATTGCCGAAAACAAGCTCGCCTTCTTCCATTGCACAGATGGTTCCAGTAAATCGGATATCTTTCAGATATTGAATGAAATCATCCTGATAACCTACTTCATTTTTCAAATAGTCAAGGTCTTCCTCGCTAAAGCGGAATCCTTGAATAAACTGAATCACTTTCTCCAATCCAGCAAATACCGCATATCCGTTTCCGAACGGAAGCTTGCGGAAAAATAGTTCGAAGACCGCTCGTTTATTATGTATCCCATCTCTCCAATACGTTTCTACCATGTTGATTTGATATAGATCCGTATGCAGAGTTAAACTATCATCGTGGTAAAAGTGTTTCATCATCTGACCTCCGAAGTACTATTTCAGCTTTTTCATCATTATAACCAATATTACACCAGGAAGTCTATTTAACCAGGGCTCCTAGCGATTGTTCAAAATGCCCGAGCGCCCATTCATGGCCAGCCTGATTAAAAGAGGCTACGGCATCTTTATAAACAACAATCTTAAAACCTTTATTATAGGCATCTACTGCGGTATGAAGCACACAAATATCCGTGCAAACCCCAACTAAGTGAACTTCTGTAATCCCGCGCTCTCGTAATTTCATCTCTAGGTCTGTCCCTGCAAAAGCCGAGTAGCGCGTTTTATCCATATAAACCACATTTTCGTGCTGGCTATTGCTATCATATACTTCCTTCAGAGCACCAAATAAGTCTCTACCTGCCGTCCCACGTATATTATGCGGAGGAAACAGTTTCGTTTCTGGATGGAACTCATCCTCGCGGTCATGGACATCTATTGCAAAGACAACATAATCTCCATTTGCGATAAACTCTTTTGTTAGTTCGGTAATCTTTCCTTCAATTCCTTGCCCTGGCTCACCGCATGTTAATGCTCCATCCTCTGCCACAAAATCGTATGTATAATCAATATTTATTAACGCCTTCATTTTCTGCCACCCTTTCAACCATTTTCGTCCATGATACAAAATATTCTAGGACTCATACACTTTCTCCTTTTAAAAAAAGAAAAAGCCCGTCCCAGTGGAACGAACTTTCTTAACTATATCTTTTCCCCGCTTCCCAATCTGTTGGGCGGTCATTCGGGCGAATATCTTCAAGTGGCACAAACACCTCTAAGTGACGATAGAGGTTTTCGAATTCAGCTGGTAACAATCCGCCAAACTCACCATCCAAGTTTAACTGAACCTTTTCTGTCGCATGAACCTTAATCCGATTTGCTTGTGTGTAGATAACATTCGGATCATGGATATGTTCACCGCGAAGAGCTAGTGTCGCAATCCGAATAAATTCAGCAAGATTCGTCTTCTTCAAGATCAGAAGCGAAAATAGTCCATCGTTTATGGAGGCATCGGGTGCTAGTTTTTCAAAGCCGCCAATTGAATTGGTCAGCCCGACAAGAAACAGCATTGCCTCGCCTTCGAACAACTTCCCATCATACTCAATCGACACCTTCGATGGCTTAATGGAAGGAAGCATTTCCATTCCCTTTAGATAATAAGCCAATTGACCGAGCATCGTTTTCAATTTACTTGGTACTTCGTATGTAATCTCGGTGATTCTACCGCCGCCAGCAATATTAATAAAATACCGATCATTGATGCGCCCAATATCAACTGGAATCATTTCCCCTTTGGTGATAATATCCACTGCCGCTCCAATATCTCTTGGAATTTGCAGAGCTCGGGCAAAATCATTCGTCGTACCTGCTGGAATAATCCCTAATTTCGGACGATATTCCTGTTCAGCGAGACCGTTAACCACTTCATGAATGGTTCCGTCGCCGCCAGCTGCAATAACAATATCATACTTACGCTCAACAGCTATCCGCGCTGCTTCCGTCGCATCCCCTGCACCTGTTGTCGCGTGACAAGATGCTTCATATCCAGCCATTTCTAGCTTTTGAAGAATTTCTGGAAGATTCCGCTTTAGAATTTCACGTCCTGAGGTAGGATTGTAAATCAGTCTTGCCTTTTTCATCGTTTCATCATCCTATTTTTGAAATCAACATCGGTAATAGCTATCCGCTCACTTCAATATTCTACCAATTATTATTCTTGCTTACAAACATCAAGACATGCGTATATACTAAATTACCTTCAAACATCCATCTCTTATCATAACGTTTTTTTATTTTTTTGCAAAAATAGACTCAAGATTTTTTTACTGATTTGTTTGAAGACTAATATCATAGGCATCCGCAATGCTGATGTGGTACTTTCCTTCGCCAG
Source organism: Neobacillus drentensis (assembly GCF_036966985.1). GTDB lineage: Bacteria > Bacillota > Bacilli > Bacillales > Cytobacillaceae > Neobacillus > Neobacillus drentensis_E. The sequence continues at coordinate 33,966 of NZ_JBALSN010000023.1, forward strand.
ACTGATACACAGCATTTTTCCTGCCATTATCGATTCCATCAGCCGTCTTTACATTTGACACCTTCCAGTCGCCCTCTTTTCCTCTTATCTCTCCTACACCCACTGCATCAATCTTCAAATTACTTTTTGCGGGTACATCGATCGCAATGGATGAGGCTCTCTCGATACTCCAATCGTTCACAAGAGAGCGCGGCTTTAAGATAAGTGAATTATCACTGCCAATTACCTCAAGCTTCACATTTTTTGGAACTAACAGCGTCGCCGCAACCTCGCCATATGCATGAAATGGACCAATTTCGTTAGGAAGTGATTTCATGTTTAAATAAAGCGTATCTCCCTTTTGATTTGTGGAAACCATATCCCCTGCATTTTTTAATAGCTCCGCCTTTTTGGAGGTTTGGACCCGATAGGTGCCGAACATCGAAACTTCTTTTTCATCGGTAGATTCGACCGTCATCTGATGGTCCACCGTCCTAACCACCACTCGTTTGATACTGTCATTCATTTGGTAGGAAAAAGCAGGCAATTCAAACGAGCGCTCTTCCCTTGCCATCACTTCTTCCGCTTTATCCAAGATGCCCGTCGTACTTACGATGGCAAATGCAATCCCCGCCATTCCGATGACACCTACAAAGAAGATACTAAGGAAATCATATTTTAACACCGGCTTTTCCTGTCGTGACAGAAATAGATAAAGGAGAATCTCTATCCCGAGCACGACCAATAATAGCGGCCACCAAGCCGTCATTACTTGGACAAGTTCTAACCCCAAAAACTTTGAAAAAAAGAGGAAGAGGCCAAGAAATACAAGCGATGCCCCCATTGAAAATGTTCCAACACGCCAAGTTCTCATGCTTCTTCCCCACCCTTTCTTTTTCTAAACAGGAATCCAATCCCAAATCCGATTAAAGCTGCGCCTGCAATTGTTTTTCCCCATTTACTCATGTTTCTTAGCCTCCCGCTTTTGTTTGCTTCCAGATAAAAGCTTAATTCCGCCGCCAATCAACAAGAGACAAACAAGTCCTGTTTGAAGATATCCTTGGACCCAATACATCACATCAAAATCAGTCAGCCTATTTAGTAATGGTGAAAAAGCTGGAAGAAAGACGTTCATCATGAGATAGTAAAGACCCATTAAGACAAGCCCGATGCCAACCCATCTTTGATGATTAAGGAAATAAGCAATAATTGGTACATCCTCAATTGTTTCTTCCCCGTACCTTGAAACCTTTTGCATTGCATCAAAAAAGCTATAAAACCAGATAATCGGAATTAAGAATAAAAAGATCCCAAGTCGTAATGTATCTAATATATAAATCGAAAACAGAAACGCGGCCATTAGCTGGATTCCGCGGCGCTGCAAGCCAAGATACAGATGTCCCGCTCCCGGGAAAATAGCGAGAAAGGTGGCAATCGATTTGCTCTTTTTACCATCTTCACGGCGCATCTCAAAGTCTTCAAATATCGTTCGATCAACAAGTTCCTCTCCGCGTTGTTTTTTGTTTACCTGCTGGACGGCGTCAAAAAATCCATACACCCAGATAATTGGCAGAGCTGCCAGAAAGACCATAAATTCGCTGCGGTTGGATAGGGCTGTCACAAATATGACCATGACCCCAAGTCCTAAGAAGGTCGCTAAAAGCGTTAATCCCCTGGTCATCAATCCAATTTGGAAGTGGCCTAAGCCTGGGATAAATGATAAAACAATCGTATAAAACCGTTCTGAATCTTGGGAAGCCTGGCTTGTCTGCCCCTCTAGATTAGCTGACTTCAGCGCTTTCTTATGTTTGGAGACTTGCACCCCCATGTCAATAAAACTGACGAGATAAAGGAACAGTCCTAACATAAAGGTCACGATGGAGACTTCCTGGTTATTTGTTACTAACCCAATAACAGTGACGAACGCCAATCCCATCACGGTCAGTAGATAAAGTACGCCGCGAAACATATTCCCGAAATAAATATGACCAAGACCTGGGAATAAGGATAAGGTCAATGCTTTTGTCGGATTTTTCATTTCTTATTTGCCTCCTTTTTTTCTAGTGAATCCATCCATGCAAAAGTTTTATTAATAACACCCTCCGTCACCGAAGGCTTCTTTTCCTGAATTTGCGGCTTTTCAATCGAATTCGCATACGCCGCTAGCGACTGAAAGACTCCTGAAAAGGTTAATAATAATGTCGCGGCCGCGGCTAATAAATAATGAAACACCGCTTGCTGATAAAAAGGTTTTTTCTTCATATTGGTCATTTTGGTGTCAGGCACCGAAGGAACCATTGACATAGTGTTTAGGTTTCTAACGGTGTCAGGCACCACAGGTTTCTGCTTCGAAACCTCCGCCATGACTAAGTCGGTAAAGTCACTAATGTCTGAAAGAATCGGAAGTGATGATTCACTGGCTTCTACAGCTATTAAATACTGGTCAAGACATTGATCACACGAGTATAAATGGTTTTCTAATTCCTCTTTGGTATTCTCATTAACTTCGTCATTCACGTATTGCAACCACTCTTCAAAACTGTAATGCTTCATGAAAAATCGTCCTCCTTCCAATTCTTTTTCATCCAATGACGGGCCCGGTACAGCTTGGTTTCAATTGTTTTCACCTGTACATTTTGTTCATCTGCCATTTGCTGATAGCTTTTTTCCGCAATGTAAAATCCGTAAATCACATCACGGTAATTTTCGGGCAGTTCATCAAGCTTTTTCCTGACGAGTCTTCTTCGGTCTAGTTCGATAATCTCTTTCTCAACACTGTCTTTCGGGGACCCTGCTGACTGCTGTTCGAGGTCCTCCGCCAATTCCTCCCGTCTTCTAACCTGTTTTCGTTTTACATCTATCGCATGATTGACGGCAATTCGCGTCATCCACGTTTTAAACCCTTGATTTTGGTATTGGGGGAGAGAAGTATAGATTTTCATAAAAACTTCTTGTGCGGCGTCTTCTGCTTCCTTTTGGTCGCGAAGCACAGCAAAGATGGTCCGGAACACATCATTGCGGTATTTCTCAACCAAAAGTCGAAAGGCATGATCATTGCCGTCCAGCACATTTTCTATTAAGGCTGCATCACTAATCGTTCTCTCCCCCTTTCTTTTTTTGTTACTACTTAATAGACGAAAGGATAGAATCCTACCCCTACACTATTTAAAAAATTATTTTTTCAATTCTCCTCATCATACCATGAGGTTGAACCTAAAAACCGTGCGGGTGTCGGCCGCACGGTTTTACCAAATATAAACGCAGATTAATCTTTAATTTCCAATCCTAATAGCTTCGCAAATCCAATTGCCTGATCGGCAGAAACCATGCACCCGGCCACACTATCAAGTGATAGATTTAAGCGGTTAAACTTACAAGTACTCAGGTCCACTCCTTTTAGTGTAGTACCAGTAAAGTTCACATCATCAAGATCAGAATGCTTAAATTCAAGTTTATTAAACTTGGCTTCGTAGAAATCAGCACTGCGAAGGGAGCAATTCTCAAACCTCATTTCCTTCAAGTCAGCATAGCCAAACGAGCCCATATTCAGATTACAGTTCTCAAATAGGACATTCCTAAGGGTAGCATCTGCAAGATTTAGCCCTAATAGTTTACAATCACGGAACTCGACCCGGTGGATAATTCCATCCGTAAAATCCACATTGGATAGATCGCATCGTTCAAAAATCACATCGGTTAATTGAATAAAGCGAAACGAGCCATCGAGGAAGGTAACATTTCTAAACACCACCTCTTCGAATCTCACTTTTTCAACCTCCTCTTGTGAGATGGAACAGTCGCTTATGATCGCCATGTTAATATAAGAATCTTCTCTATCGTTATAGTCAAACGGAGTTAAACTGGAGGGCATTTTCGGTTTTTGAATTTTTAGCTTCTGACTCAAATCGATCATCCTTTTCATGGGTATTAGTGAATATCAACTCATAGAGAAGAACCAGGCTGACCCATGAAGGCTACCGGAATATCTTCTCAAAAACTAGCATAGGTATTAGCAACTTGGCCCAAAATCAATTGATCACATTTTGAATGATCTCTTTTCTTTACAAAAGACTCAGAATTCTACAAAATATTACCACTGAAATATGATAGAATCTAGGAATAATGGGAATATACTACTAAAATAATGATTGAGGAATGATGCGTATGTTTTGGTTGTTGCTTTTGGCTTCCTACTTAATTGGAAGTATTCCCACAGCCTTGATTGTGGGCAAGTTGTTATTTGGTGTGGATATCCGCGAACATGGCAGTAAAAATCCAGGGGCTACCAATACCCTGAGAGTTCTTGGTAAAAAATCTGCCATCTTCGTCCTTATTATTGATCTCGCTAAGGGCGCTGTGGCAGCCTACCTGCCGATTTACTTCAATCTTAATGTGGAACCCCTTTACTGTGGTTTAATAGCGGTAGTTGGTCATTGCTTTCCAATTTTTGCAGGCTTCAAAGGCGGAAAAGCGATCGCAACCACCGCCGGGGCTTTGTTAATCGCCAACGTCTATCTCCTGGTCATCGGGTATGTTGCTTTCTTTTTAGTTATCTTTTTAACCAAATATGTTTTTTTTGGCTCCATCACGGTTGGAATTAGTCTTCTCATCTATTCTTTAGTATCTTCTAAGATCGAATTGGAACTTATCTTTATTTTTTTCTCGCTATTCTTAATTTATTTGCATCGCTCCAACATCCGCAATTTTCTTTTAGGAATCGAGCCCAAAATAAATGATAAAAATTTGATCAATGATCGCATCCCGCCAAAGGGCGGCGGCTTTAAAATGTAATTTAAAAAGGATCCACTGAGTCAAGATACTTTGACCAGGGGATCCTCTTTTTTATTTTAAAAGTGTCGCCAGGATACTATTAGCAACAGTCTGCCAAATGGAGGCATCCGTTTGATAGGTCGCTCTAAGGCTCTTAAACATTTCAGTTTGTTTCGCTTGGAAATCCTCCGCATCCTTATCTGGCAAGGCAGCACGCTTTTCCATCACGAAAGCCTGCAATTCAGGTGCTCTTGGTCCCCAGACTCCGACTTCATTTCCTTCTTCATTAATAAAAATAAAGATAGGTATGGCCCTCGATGTACCATTGGTTAAGTATTGATCCATTAACTCCAAATTAGAGTCACGGAGCACAAAACGGACTTCCATCCCGGCCGCTTCAGCAATTTTCAGCAAAATGGGGTTATTCAGCATCGCATCGCCGCACCAATCCTCTGATAGGACAATCGCACGTAAGTTTTGCGACCTAAATGCCTTGAGCCGATTCTTATCCTCTTCCGTTAAGGTGAAGCCCTCATAGATCGCAAGCATTTCCTCTTTATTGGTAGTCATAGCATTTATGTACCCATCAACAGTTAATCCTTTTTGAAACCATTGGTTTAAATCCATTTTCACTACACCTCTTTCATTTTCTCCTATGATAGTCGTTTTAAGAACTTGTTACAATAGAACTGCTTAGGGAAACTCATCGATGTTATACTACAAGTATTTTTTCCTATTTCAAAAAAACTATATTTTTACACTAGTAATAG